>LZRQ01000257.1 GCA_002159155.1 Firmicutes bacterium ZCTH02-B6 | reverse complement strand
TCGTGGGCATTGATGACTGGGCGTGGCGCAAAGGCGTACGCTACGGAACCATCGTGTGTGACCTCGAAACGAGGCGTCCCGTGGACTTGTTGCCGGAGACCCGAACGGAAGTGCTTGCTCAATGGCTAGCCAGATATCCCGGCATTGAAGTCGTCACTCGGGATCGTGTTGTGGCCGGTTTACCCTTGATCCAGGGGCCGGATGGAAATGACCCACGCTCCAACGAATCCTCGACTCCAAACTCCCGGCCAAAGGGTTTGGAGGTTGAGGACCTTGCTGGAGGGTGGAAAAGTGAAAGAGATTCACGCCTTGTATCGGGACCACTACTCTATCCGAGGCATTGCCAAGGAGCTCGGCATCTCTCGGAATACGGTGCGCAAGTACCTGCGCAACCCCGGACTGCCGCAGAGCAAGCCGCGGCCGCCCCGGCCGTCGAAGCTGGCCCCGTACCATGAGTATATCAAACGGCGCATGCTGGAAGACGGTGTTTACAATAGCCAGGTCTTGCTTCGCGAACTCCGGGCCATGGGCTACGACGGGGGTCCAACGATTCTCAAGGACTTCATGAAGCCCCTCCGTCCGCCGCGCCCGGTGCCGTCCACGGTGAGGTTCGAGACAGAGCCCGGCGAGCAGGCCCAAGTCGACCTCACGCCGGTGGTCTTGGTGCTCGCCGACGGCACGCAAATGAGGCTGTGGGCCTTTGCCATGGTTCTGTCATGGTCACGGGCCGGGTATGTGGAGTTTTTGCCCAAGGCCGACCTGCCCAACTTCATCCGGGCCCATCTCAACGCCTTTGAGCAGTTGGGCGGAGTCACCAAGCATGTGCTCTATGACAACACCAAGCTGGTCGTCACGGGGCGGAATCAGCAAGGCCAACCCGAATGGAACCAGCGCTTTCTCGACTTTGCGCTGCGGGTTGGATTTGACATCCGACTGTGTCGACCGTACCGGGCTCAGACCAAGGGAAAGGTGGAGCGATTCCTCCGGTACGTGCAGGAAAACTTCGTCCCCTCGGCCCGGCCGACGGACCTGGAGGACCTCAACCGCCAGGCCCGGTTGTGGTGCGTCCATGTAGCCAACGCTCGAATCCACAGCGGCACGCATGAGCGACCCGCAGACCGGCTTGCCGTTGAGCGGGGCTTCCTGCAGACGCTGCCCAGCCCCGAGCGCGTCGCCGTCTTTTTGCGGGAAAGCCGCAAGGTTGGCCGGGATGGGTTCGTCATGTGGCAGGGCAGCGCTTACGGCGTTCCGTGGTGCTACGCTGGCCAGGAGGTGCAAATCCAAGCGACGGAGGACCGGATAGAAATTTGGGCTGGGATGGACCGTATCGCCGTGCATCCCCGGGCCCACGCGCCAGGACAACGTTTCGTGCTGCCTGGTCAGTGGGAAGGGATTGAAACAGTGCCTGCTCGCCGGCCGCGGGAAGCGGTGATCCGAGCTGTTCCCGACGTGAACGTCGAGGTGCGTCCACTGGCTGTTTACGAGCACCTGGTCGGGGGGGTGAGCTATGCCGGTGGCCGTTGAGCAGGCTCGTTCCCACCTGGAAAGCTTGGGGTTGACCAGTTCGGCGGCCGTGTTGGACCAGCGCTTGGATCAGGCCGCTCACCGGCAACTGTCGTATGCCGAGTTCCTGGCAGACCTGCTGGCGGTGGAGGTCGCTGCCCGCCGGGAACGGTATTTCAAAGCGCGCACCCGTCTGGCCCACTTTCCGTTTCACAAGACCCTGGAAGAGTTCGACTTCGCGTTTCAGCCTTCCATCGATGAGCGGCGGGTGCGGGAGTTGGCGCAGTTGGCTTTCGTGCGTGAGGCCGCCAATGTTCTGCTGCTGGGCCCACCCGGTGTGGGCAAGACGCACTTGGCGGTGGCGTTGGGGCTGAAGGCCATTGAGGCGGGCTACGGCGTCTACTTTGTCCGGGCCCACGACTTGGTCGAGGACTTGAGACGGGCGATGGCCGAGCACAAGCTGGACCGGCGCCTGCGGGTCTATCTGGCGCCCAGGGTGCTCATCATCGACGAGTTTGGTGTCTGGCCCTACGACCGTTTGGCGTCAACAGCATTGTTTACCCTCGTCTCAGCTCGCTACGAGCGCGGCAGCATCATCCTGACATCGAACAAGGGCTTTGCCGAATGGGGGGAGGTGTTGGGCGACAACGTCATCGCCACCGCCGTTCTCGACCGGTTGCTGCACCACAGCCACGTGCTCAACATTCGCGGAGAGAGCTACCGGCTCCGAGAAGAGCGTCAAGCCGGGCTGGTAGGTGCCAGGGTCGTCATGGGCGGTGACAACCCCCAGCCCTAAAGGGCCGGGCGGCCCTTGGTGCTACGCACCAAGGGCATGGGACCTCTTTACGTAGGGTGGGTCAGATTCCAAACGGTCCCAGGATCAGATCTCTGGGTCTCCCGCAAGTTTGGTGCAAGTAGGTGATGACCTGGAGGGATTTCCTGGAAAGCCGCGAACCCCTTCGCAGTTAGTTGCCATGGGGTTGCGCGGCTGTGTGGAAACTTCTCCGACGCTTGGGACTGAACATCCAGAAGCAAGAGTCTTCGCCGTGCGACATCACCCTCACCGTCAGGAGCGTCCGGTCGGGCGCCCAGTGCCCCCTGTGTGGTCGAGTCTCGCGGCGGAAGCATAGCCATTACACCCGCTTCCTCATGGACCTGCCCGCCGACGGTCGAACGGTCAATATCCACCTTACCGTTCGCCGATTCCGGTGCACCACCCCCACCTGTCGCCGGCGCGTCTTCGCCGAACGCTTTCCTCAATTCGTCCGTCCCCATGCCCGCCGCACAGAACGGCTCGACGACCTGCTGACGCGGATCGGGGTCCTCTTGGGCGGCGAACCCGGTGCCCGGCTGGCCCAAGACCTCCACGCTCCCGTCAGCCCGGACACCATTCTGCGCCTGGTTTACCGCATGGACTTCGCTCCGGTCACCAACCTGCGAGTCGTGGGCATTGATGACTGGGCATGGCGCAAGGGGGTACGCTACGGGACCATTGTGTGTGACCTCGAAACGAGGCGTCCCGTGGACTTGTTGCCGGAGGCCCGAACGGAAATGCTTGCTCAATGGTTAGCCAAATATCCCGGCATCGAGGTCGTCACGCGGGATCGCGCCGGCGTGTATGCCGACGGGGCCGCCTCGGGAGCTCCTCACGCCCTGCAAGTGGCCGACCGCTGGCACCTGCTGAGGAACCTGGGCGACGTGGCGGAGCGAGTGCTTGTCGGTGTTTCCATCCCACCCATTCCCATCGAACTCTCCCAGCCCGCGGAGAACGCGTCCGCTTCGCCACAACCCAGCGCTCGGGAGACACGTCGGGAGGCTGAACGGAGGCAACGCCACCAGCTGCGGCAAGCCCTGTATGAACAGGTTCACGAGCTGTACCGAAAGACGCAATCCATCCGTGCCGTCGCGGCCCAATTGGGAATCGACCGCCGGACCGTGCGCCGATACCTCAACGCACCTGAGTGTCCTCTTCCGAAACCAAGGGGAAAGCAAACGAGCATTCTCGATCCGTATCGCTCCTACATCGTCGCCCGGTGGCAGGAAGGGTGCCACAATGCTGCAGCGTTGTACCGGGAAATCGTTGGTCAAGGTTATCAAGGCGGCATCACCATCGTGAAGGATTTCGTGAAGACACTGCGCACCCGACCGGCATCAGAACCGGTCATCCGCCATGTTCGCCTGGGTCCAAAACGGCTGCGGCGGTGGTTCGCTCGCCCTCCGGAGAAGCTCGGCGACGAGGAGCGCCGTATGCTGGGCTTGGTTCTCAATGCCTCACCCGAACTTCGGGAGGCGTATAGATTGTTGCAAGCCTTTCGGAAGATCCTCGGGGAACGAAACGCCGACGGTTTGCGCTCCTGGCTTGAGCAGGCCAGCCGCTCATCGCTGGGGCCAATTCGAGGGTTTGCCAGGAGCCTTGAGCAGGACATGGACGCGGTGATGAACGCCTTGACGTTGCCATGGAGCAACGGGCCGGTGGAAGGTTACATTAACAAACTG
>LZRQ01000256.1 GCA_002159155.1 Firmicutes bacterium ZCTH02-B6 | reverse complement strand
ATGCTTTCCCAAGCCGAGTTGGCGTTAGCAGGGGTGGCATACTTGGCGGCCACCGTGAAACCGTGCTTGTTCGACCCGGATACCGGGATGTTGCCCAAGTCCTTGGTCAGCACGTCCGGCGGCGGCTTCAGCACGTCCGCAACAGCCTCAACCAGCTCGCCGTTCTCGGGCTGAGAGGCGCCGGTCGTGAGGTTGTGATAGCGGGGAAACGGTTGATTCGATTCCACTTCGTACAAGTTGATGGCCACCTGCAGGTCCCGCCAGGCCGCGTCGGCCGCGGCTTTATTGGCGCGGTCGCGGAAGTTGGAGTACCCGGAGACGCCGATACCTGCCAAAATGCCGACGACCGTAATCACAACCAAAAGCTCCACGATGGTGAAACCCCGCTGGTCCTTCCCAAGCCGCATCAGGCGGCGGCGAAAAAACCTCAGCATGCTTGCTCCTCCTTCTCCTCTTGCTCACTTGTATTGGCCGCAACGCTTGGGAAGGCTGGTTCAAGGCTTTGGCTTGGCCCGCAGTAGACCTAACACCCGCGCAAGCTGCTGCCCGGCAGGGGTTTAGGACGACGGATCTAGGACTATTTTCCCAACGCCCCCAAGATGTCTCTATCATCCTGGGGGCTTCCCGGCGCCACAAGGGGGAAGATCCCCCGATCGTGGAAACCGTAAAAGGAAAAACGTCCCAACGTACCAGGACAGATATAGTTCGGTGCGGACACTGGTCGGGGAAGCGGGGTTACAACCGGAGGCACTCGTCACGCCACTGCACCAGATGCCGTCAGGACATAAGCTCTCGCAGGGCCCGCTCATCCCAGCCGATGACAACCTTGCGGCCCTTTACGGCGATGGGCCGCCGCCAGAGGCCGGGCTCCCGGGCCAACAGGGCCACCCACTCGTCGTCAGTCAACTGTTTGCCTTCGAGCTGGAGCTCCCTGAACCGGCGGCTGCGGGTTGAAACGAGGTCACGGACGCCACCGGGCAGAAGGCTGGCCAACCGCCGGATCTCCTCCTCGGTGGGGAGGTCGGAAAAATAGCGGCGTTCGGCGACATCGGCACCGAGCTCGCCCAGCAACTGCCGGGCTTTGCGGCAAGAGGTTCAGCCAGGGTAATGGTACAGTGTTACGCCCGCCATCGCGATTCCCTCCCACACTGCGCCGGCCCTGCGCACGACGGCCTAGCCCGCCCTGGGCGGTGCCGGCGACCGCCCATAGTTTCAAGCCCTCTCCTCCCAATTCCTTCCCCGTCAAATCGTCGTTCGCCGGAGCGGACTCCGGGGAGCCTGCGGGCTCCCGGTGACGCACCCGGCGCAAGACGGCGAAGGGGATTCCGATTATGATGTAAAATATTCATAGCTGACCACACCATACAGATTCTCTCAACCGGATTTCGTCCGACCCGAGAGGGAAACAGCCGCGCAACGTCTAATTTGAGTATGATTACGCCCACCGTCACTGGGGGAGGGGTGGGTCCGGATGTTTTTGGACCGAACAGGGGGTAGCATGCCCAGAAGCGACGGGGTGCCTCTACCCGTCCTTCACCAGGCATTTTCGGCGCTGGTCAACGTGGCCAAACAGCTGCTCAAATCGTTGGACATCAACTCTGTGCTGGACGAGATCTTGGCGCAGGTGCAGCGGCTCTTTGGTTACGATATTTGCTGCGTGCTCCTGCCTTCGGACTGCGGCAACTACGTGTATATCGCCGCGCAGCGCGGCTACGATCCCGAAATTGTCAGCCGGTACCGGCTTCCCATCGGCGGCGGCCGGGGCATCGTCAGCCACGTGGCCGCCACCGGCCAGCCCTACTATGCTCCTGACGTATCGAGGGACCCGTTCTATATCGCCGCGTCGCCCAACGTCCGGTCCGAGTTCGCCGTCCCCTTGATCCTGGACGGGCAGTTGGTCGGAATCCTTGACGTGGAGAGCCGGGAGCTGGACGCGTTTCCGCGGGAAGTGCAGGAAGTGCTCGAAGGGTTCGCCGCCCTGGCCGCCCTGGCCATCTACCGGGCCCAGCGCCACGAGGAGCTGCAGCACCTCGCCCTGACCGACGGGCTTACGGGCTTGGCCAACAACCGGGCGTTCTGGGAAAACCTCCAGCGGGAGCTGGCCCGGGCGCAGCGGTTCTCCCACCCGCTGTCCCTGATGGTGCTTGAAATCGACAACTTCAAGCGGGTCAACGACCTCTACGGCCACCTGCGGGGCGACGAGGCGCTCAAAGCCGTGGCGCGCCTGATCGCCAACTCCTCCCGGGCCATGGATATCGGCGCCCGGGTGGGCGGGGACGAATTTGCCCTCATCTTGCCGCAGACGACCAAGAGGGACGCGACGGTGGTGGCCCACCGCCTGTGCACCCAGGTGCGGTCGCTGCAGCTCCCGGACGACATCCGCCTGTCCATCAGCGTCGGCCTGGCCAGCTACCCCGAGGACGGCGCCAGCGCCAACGCCTTGTTCGCCGCCGCGGACTACGCGATGTACCAGATCAAGTACCAAGGCGGCGGCGGGTTCTGCATCGCGAAGACCCCCACCTTGAGCGCCGTCGGCTTGGAGGCCGGCGGCGGCTCTTCCGTTGTTCCCCCGGCCCAGCACCAAGTCAACCCGTAACAGCCTGCGCCGGGCGGACGGCCGCCACCGGCGCCCATCATGCACCCGGCGCAGGAGAAACATCGCCACGGACGCCCTTTATGCGTCCGTCACCCTGCGGTAGCCCCTCCGGTGATACACCAGCGGCTCCGCCGGCTCAAACTCCATCGAAATGATCTCGCCCACGAAAAGGATGTGGTCCCCGCCGTCGTAGCGGTGCCGGGTGCGGCACTCAACCCGCGCCCACGCGTCGGCGAGCAGCGGCGCACCCGTCTGTCCGAGCGAGTACTTGAGCCCCCGGAAGCGATCCGCGTCGGGCCCTGCGAACCGGGCGGACAGCTCCTCCTGCCCTGCCCGCAAAGCGTTGACCCCAAAACCGTCGGCCGCCTCGAAGTGGGGCGCGCTGCCGGCCTTCTTGTGCAACGTAAACAACACCAATGGCGGGTCCAGGGACAAAGGATCGAAGGAACTGGCCGTAAACCCTTTGGGCTCCCCGTCCGTGCCCCGGCACGTGATCACGGCCACGGCCGACGGCCAGTTGGAAAACAGTTCCTTAAAGGCTGCCGGATCAACGGCCACGCCAAGCTCCCCCTTTCGGGCAAACCGGTTTCCGTGCTAGGAAAGCGTCACAGCAATGTCTCCAGGGCGATCTGGCCGTTTGAGGTGCGGATGCGCAGCTCGGCGGTACCGTCACCGATGCGGCCAGCCAGGCGCTCCCGTTCCCGTCCGGCCACCCGCTCCCGTTCCCGTGCGGCGATCACCAGGTCACCCGCCGAAATCTGGCCGTTCATGGCCGTCAGTTCCACCGCCACGTCGGGGTCCGGCAAGAGCGCCCTCACAGCGCCGTTGGTCGTCGTCACATCATACGAAGCGTCCGGAGCCAGCCCGGCCCGCAACTCGATGGGGGCGTTGCTGGTCTGCAGCCGCCCTTGGCCGGACAGACTTCCGCCCGCAATCGCGACGATCCCGTTGGACGTCACGGCCGTCACGCTCCCGTACACGTCCGCCAGACTAATCTGCCCGTTGGACGTGCGGGCCTGCAGCGTGCCCACCATGCCCTGCACCGCGATGGGCCCGTTGGTCGTGCGGAGCACGGCGTTGCCCGCCAGTCCCGTGGCGGCGATGTCGGCGTTGGCGTTGGTCAGGCGCACCTCCCCCGCCCACTCCCGGGGTACGAGGATATGAAACCGCACCTTGAAATTGGCCCAGCCCAGGAGGCTCACGCGCGCGTCGGCCATAGCCTCCACACCGCTCGCGTCCTGGGAGAAATGCACCACGTCGCCCCCGCCCAAAAGGCCCCAGAGCATGCGGGCGAGGCCTGAGGCTTGCGCGGTCGCCTCGATGCGCACCGCATCTCCCGACCAAACTTCGTACGTGATCGGGCCGTTGCGCCCCGCCACCGTCAACGCCTGACCAGAATCGAGCACAAACGTCCTCCTCACCTGTCCGATGACTTGCCCCTCGCC
>LZRQ01000255.1 GCA_002159155.1 Firmicutes bacterium ZCTH02-B6 | reverse complement strand
TCCCGTAGCTGCCCGCCCAGTCAGCGTATGTCACCTTGCCTGGCGCCGCCGCCGCCACCGGCGTGCCCGTCGGCGCGGCGATGTCGATTCCGTAGTGCATGCGACCCCAGCGAGGGCCAAACTGCGACGTGATCCGCCCGTCCACAGGCCAGGATAGGGACAAGCGCTGCTCCAACGTCCGGGCTTGACCGACTACCGTCCGGTTGTCCGTACCGCCACCGATGGCGGGGATGACCAATTTCTGACCGACCCTCAGCTGGTTGGGATTCACCAGCGCGTTCGCGGACACGATGGCGTCCACGGTGACCTCATAGGTCCGCGCGATGTCCCAGAGCGTGTCGCCCTTTACCACCACATGGGTACGCTGCACCCGCGGGGTGATGACCAGTTCCTGCCCCACCCGGAGGCGATCCGGGTCTTTCAGCTCGTTGAGAGCGATGAGGTCCTGCACCTTCACCCCATACAGCCGTGCAATGGAGGTCAAGGTTTCCCCCTTTTGCACGACGTGGGTGCGGGCCTCGCCTTCCCGGATCACGAGCTTCTGTCCCACCACGAGGCGATTGGGGTCGCGGAGCTCGTTGAGTTGCACCAGGTAATCGACGGAAACGCCGTAGCGGCGGCTAATTTCCCACAAGGTTTCCCCTCGCTGTACCACGTGGAAAACGCCGCCCTCAGCTTGGGCACTGGCGGCCAGCGGCAGACTTGCGGCAAGCGTCAGCCCCGCCGCTAAGACCAGGCGCAGCCTCCGCTGGGTTGTCCGTTTTCCGTTTACTCGCCACGCCATAGCGGTTTTATCCCCCAAACACTTCGGCGCACCCCGCGGCAGGACGCGAAACTTCCTGATCCTTCCACGATGGCCGCCGGATTTCCTGCCGTAGTATGTCCGGCCTGGCGACTATTCACACACCAGGGAACCAACGGCGTCACGCACGGCAGGCCGGCATTCTTCGGGGACGTAAAGATTGACCGCTGCAATGCGCTGGGTGGCAAGCGAACGAATTAACGGCGACAGCTGCGAGATCTCGACCGGCGGTCCGGCGTCCACCGCAACGAGGATGGGCTTGCCCACCCCGCCGCTGTTGGGACGGATGTACGGATCGTACGGAATGTTGGCCGCCGAGTCGAGCAGGCAATAACTTTCCGGCGGGAAACCAGCCCGCTCCACGATGTCGGCGGCGATCGACAGTGCCTCCGGGGCAAGTCCCGGCGCGGGCGCGTGAAAGACGGGTTTCAAGAGCCGGCGGGAGAGGAACCGCCGGCTGAGGTCGGCCAGCACGGGATCTTTGGCCTCCGCCCACCCTTTGAGGGCCACAAGGAGGTCCGTATCGTCGACTCGCAAATAGTCGGCAAGCGAAGGGTTACCCTGCCACAGCCGCGCCAGGCGCGCCGCGGCGGGCTCGGTTTCTTCCAAAGCCTGGGCACGGCGGACGATGGCCTTGAGCAGCACTTCCTGTCCCCGGGTCGTCTTGTGCAGGTACACCCGCCAGTACATGAAATAGCGGGCCAGGACGTACTCCTCCGCGGCCTGCAGGCCTTTGTGGCGAATGACGACCCGGTCTCCGTCCAGCGCCAGCGTGTGCAGGATGCGGTCCAGTTGAAAGCGGCCGTAGTCAGCACCGGTGTACAGCGCATCCCGCAGCAGGTAGTCCATCCGGTCCACGTCCAGCTGACTCGACACGAGGCTGCTGATCCAGGTGGGCCGGGCGCGTCCGGCGAGCACGTCCGCGACCTTCTCCGGCAGCGAGGCGTCGACCGCCCGCAGGCGCCGGTGGAGGACGGTGTCTTCCAGCAGGACCCTCCGGGTCCACGCTTCGTGGTCGACGCCCGGAGTTAAAATGCCCTCCAGCGCGTGGGACAAGGGCCCGTGGCCGACGTCGTGCAGCAGCGCCGCCGCCCGGGCCAGCATCCCGGCCTCCTCGTCCACCTGGACGCCGATGTCCCGGAAACGGCGCAAGATGCGCTCCATGATGTGCAGAGCGCCAAGGCTGTGGCCAAAACGGGTGTGCTCGGCGCCGTGGTAGGTACCAAAGGATGCCCCTAGCTGGCGGATGCGGCGCAGGCGCTGGAACTCAGGGGTGTCCACCAGATTCAGGAGCCACCGCTCCCGCAGCAGGATGATCCCGTGGACCGGGTCCATGAAGGCCTTCTCCATGCGCCAACCCCCCGCTCGCCGCCCAGGGCGCTACATGGCCATCCCGCCGTTGGGGCTGATGACTTGGCCCGTCAAGTACGCCGCCTGCGGCGAGGCGAGAAACACCACCGCCGCTGCCACCTCTTCCGGCGTGCCAAGGCGGTTGAGCGGGATGGACTCGGCCAGCTCGCTCCGCTCTTCCGCCGACAGCCCCGATAGCATGTCGGTGTCAATGGCCCCGGGGGCCACCGCGTTGACGGTAATGCCAGCGCGGCCCACCTCCCGCGCGAGGGCCCTGGTAAACCCAATCAAGCCAGCCTTGGCCGTCGAATAGGCCACCTCGTTGGCCGCGCCCAATTGACCCCAGACGGAGCTGATGTTGATGATCCGTCCCCGGCCGGCCCGGATCATGTGGGGCAGCACGGCTTTGGTGCAGTTGAAGGCACCTCGCAAGTGGACGGCCATGACCTCGTCCCACTCTTCCACCGTCGTGTCCAAGAGCAGGCGGTACATGGCGACGCCGGCGTTGTTGACCAAAATGTCAGCGCGGCCCCAGCGGGCAATGGTCGCCGCCACCAGCGCTCGGGCAGCTTCGGGGTCCGTCACGTCCGCTTGTACGGCGACGGCATCGGAACCCATGTCCCGGATAAGCCGCGCAACCTCCTCAGCCGCTTGCGCCTGCGCCCGGTAGTTGACGACCACCGCGGCCCCCTCACGTGCGAGGGCCAGGGCGATGGCCCGGCCGATCCCGCGGGCGGCGCCGGTCACGATGGCCGCCTGACCGGCCAGCAGCCTGCTCCGGTGCCCGTGCCGCTTCTCATACGTGCCCAACAAGCTCGCCCTCCTGCGCGGCCGCTGCCGGCGCCCTCCCTGGCGCAGCTGTCCGAGGGAGCCGCTCCTTCGCGGCTCAGGCGTCGATGCGGCCCGTGCGCAAAACCTCCAGCAGCTGCTCGTGCACCCGCCCGTTGCTGGCCAAGATGCGGGGGCGATACAAGTTCAGCGATGCGCCGGTCATATCGGTCACCGTACCGCCGGCTTCGCTCACCAGCAGTACGCCCGCGGCGACATCCCACGCCTGGTTGCTCAGATCCCAGTAGGCGTCAAACACGCCGGCCGCCACGTAAGCCAAGTCCACCGCCGCGGCCCCAAGAATGCGCACCCCCCGGGTGCGGCGGATGAGATTTTCCATGTGATCAACGTTGGTGGGCCGCCCGGGAGACACGTCGTTGGGGAACCCCGTCACAAGCAGGCAGTTGTCGAGATGCTCCTTGCCGGTTACAGAGATGCGGCGCCCGTTGCAGAAGGCACCGCCGCCGCGCACCGCGCTGTAGGTTTCCCCGAGCGCGGGCATATGGACAACGCCCACCAGGAGCTCATCGCCTTGGCCCAGTAGCGCCAAAGACACGGCAAAATACGGCAGGCCATGCGCGTAATTGGTCGTGCCGTCGAGGGGATCGACGAGCCAGCGGTAGACGCTCTGGCCTTGCCGCTCGCCTTCCTCTTCGCCCAGTAGGCCGTGATCGGGAAACGCCTGCAAGAGTACATTGCGGATGGCCGCCTCCGCCCGGCGGTCCGCCTCGGTGACGAGGTCCCGGAAACTGGACTTGTGCTCCACGGCCACACGCCCCCGGTGGGCCATGAGGATCTCCCCGGCCGTGTGCGCGGCCTGCAAAGCGACGTCGAGGTACGTCTTCAGTTGGTCTGTCAACAGCTGGTCCTCCTCGCCTACCGGCTCGCCCCCGGGTCGTCGCCGCCTTTCGCCGCCTGCCACACCCGGATCAGCGCCAGCGTCAACAGCAGGGTGCCGCCGGCCCGCACGCCGAGCAGCAGAAACGGGTTCACGCCCAGCGGGACAAACAGGAGCGTATCCTCAAAGATGGCATGACACGGCGCCAAAAGGGCAGTGAGTACGTACGC
>LZRQ01000254.1 GCA_002159155.1 Firmicutes bacterium ZCTH02-B6 | reverse complement strand
GTTAAGCCCTCCAGCGCCAATGGTACTGCCCGGGCAACTGGGTGGGAGAGTAGGTCCGCGCCGGAAAACTTTTTATTCCTCGGTAGCTCAATGGTAGA
This sequence comes from Firmicutes bacterium ZCTH02-B6, assembly GCA_002159155.1. Classification (GTDB taxonomy): domain Bacteria; phylum Bacillota; class Limnochordia; order Limnochordales; family ZCTH02-B6; genus ZCTH02-B6. The sequence goes on along the minus strand of LZRQ01000254.1, from coordinate 3,980 downwards.
GCGCTCGGCTGTTAACCGAGTGGTTGCAGGTTCGAGTCCTGCCCGAGGAGCCAACACCGGCCTGGGGATGCGTCTCCAGGCCGGTTTTTTTGTCGTTCCATTCGCACGAGAGTTTCCCCAGGTTTTCCACAAGTTGTTGTTGCTCCCAAGAGCAGGACACATTCGTCTTCTAGCGAAGTCTCTTACCTCGCGCGGGCAAGCCGTGGGCCCGGCGGATTGCCCGCGGAAGTTTGGAACTAATTCGGTAGAAGGGGGAAGATGCATGAAGGACCACATTCGTACTCGCTACGGGAGGCTGATGGGCGTCGTGCTGGTCGCGTTGCTCATCGCCTCGTCCGCGGTGACGGTGTTTGCTCAGCGGACGCAGTTCATCACCATTGCGACGGGCGGCACCGCGGGTGTGTATTATCCCCTCGGCGGCGCGATGGCGGAGATCTTTAACCAGAATGTTGCCGGCGTCAACGCCAGCGTTCAGGCGACGGGAGCTTCGGTGGCCAACGTCAACATGATCGCCCAGAGCCAGGTGGAGTTGGCGTTGATCCAGAATGACATCGCCTTCTACGCCGCCAACGCCCAGGAGATGTTCCAGAACCGCATCGGCAACTTGCGGGGCATCGCCACGCTGTACCCGGAAGTGATCCAGTTGGTGGCGCGGGCCGACGCGGGCATCCAGTCCATCGCTGACCTGCGGGGCAAGCGCGTGGCTGTCGGGGACGCCGGCTCGGGCACGGAGGCCAACGCGCGGCAGATCCTGGCGGCGGCAGGCCTGACCTATAACGACATTACCGTTCGGTACTTGTCCTTCGCCGAGGCGTCCAACAACCTGCGGGACGGCCACATTGAGGCGGCCTTCGTCACCGCTGGTATCCCGACCGCGGCGATCCAGGATATCGCGGCGCAGCGCGACATCGTGATTGTGCCCATCGGGGCTGACCTGCTGGAGAAGCTGCGCGCGGACTATCCTTTCTACACCGGCGTCACCATCCCGGGCGGCACCTACCGGGGCGTCAACAACGACGTGCACACCGTGGCTGTCAAGGCGATGCTGGTTGTCCGGGCGGACCTGAGCGAGGACCTGGTCTACAACATGACCAAGGCCTTCTTTAGCAACCTGGATCGCATGGCCGCCGCCCACGCGTCCGGGCGCCTGATCAGCCTGGACAGCGCGCTGGACGGTATGCCGATTGAGGTGCACCCCGGCGCGGCCCGCTACTACGCGGAGGTTGGCCGGTAATCGGGGCCGCGGCGCCCAGCGCCCGACCTGGTGCGGGGCGAGGGACAATGCCTAAAATTGTCGGCACGGAGGCCAGGGTGGGGGAGTCAACCGGCTCCTCCACCCTGCCTGTGCGTGCAGGGCGGTATCCGAGGGCCCGAGGGCGGCACCTGGCCTTGGCCTTGCTCGTGCTGCTCGCGGCCACCGCCGCCGTTTTCGCGGTGAACCACGTCCACGCAGCGACCAGCGAAGTTGAGCCGTTGTGTGGACGGCAGGAATGGCTGGTGGAGGTCGTCCCGGCCCTGACCGAATCCGCCGAGGCGCCTCTGCTGCAAGTACCTGCTGACTCCAACAGGCCCCGGCTGGGTATCGTTTTTCGGCACTCAGTGGAAAAGAGCCCCGTGGTGGAATGGTTTGAGACGGCCGAGCCGCCGTCGGCGGGGCTGCTGTTAGTGGCGACTGAGTACCGTTCCTTTGGGGCGGGGCTGCCTGCGGACGCTGCTCCAGGCGCACAGTTTGTGAGGCTCGACGACCGTTTCGTTATCGAAGGTTTGTCGGTGCCCGTGGCGCAGTTGGTGCTGCGCCCCATGCCCTGGACGGAGCACCGGCTGTTGCTGGCTGGAAATGAGTACGATTTGAGCGGGCTGGTGGCGCCGGGAACGCCCATCGAGATTCGGGTTGTGCCCGGCAGCGTAGACGAGTCTGGCAGAGGCTGCGCGGGATCCTAGCGGGCCTGGGACCACCCGCGTATGAAGAAAGGTTTCCGGGCGCCGCCGTCCGGAATATCGTCGGAAGAGACCTTGAGGACCAAAGAAGGAGGCGCCGCCGTTGACCACGCGCAAACCGCCCACAGCAGGGGTCGGCGACTCTACACCTGGGAAGTCGTCGGCCCGGGGCAACGGTGGAAACGGTACGTTGCCGCCGTCGGACGTGAACGAGCAAAACTTTGACCTGGACGAAGTGCTGGCCCAGTTCGACCGGGAATCGGCCTTCCGGCGGTTGACGGGCCTAGCTGGGCGGCTCATCGCCCTCATCCTGATCGCGTTTTCCGCGTTTCAGCTGTATACGGCTGCCTTCGGCGTGCTGGACGCCCGTGTGCAGCGGGCGATTCACCTGGCTTTCGGCATGAGCCTGGTGTTCCTGCTGTATCCGGCCCGCAGCCGCGGGGACAGGAAGTCACTGCCCTGGTATGATCTGGTCCTCGGCGTGTTGGCTGCTGCCGTATCCCTGTATTTGGTGGTCTTTTACGAGGACATCGTGCGGCGGGCGGGCCTGCCGACGACGATGGACATCGTCGTCGCCGTGCTGGCGGTCCTGCTGGTGCTGGAGGGAACCCGGCGTGTGGTCGGGATGCCGATTGTCGTCATCGCGGTCGCGTTTCTTATCTACGCTTACATCGGCCCCTACTTGCCGGGCTTTTTGGCCCACCGCGGCTACAGCTTGAGGCAGATCGCGAACCACATGTACTACACGACTGAGGGCATCTTTGGCATCCCCCTCGGCGTGTCCGCTACGTTCATCTTCCTGTTCATCCTCTTTGGGGCGTTCCTCGAGAAAAGCGGCATCGGCCGCTTTTTCATCGACCTGGCGAACGCCGTGGCCGGATGGGCGTCGGGCGGGCCGGCCAAGGTGGCTGTCATCACCAGCGCCCTCGAAGGTACCATTTCGGGCAGTTCGGTGGCCAACACGGTAGGCTCGGGCAGTTTCACTATCCCGATGATGAAGCGTCTCGGCTACAAGCCCGAGTTCGCTGCCGCCGTGGAGGCAGCCGCCTCCACAGGCGGTCAGCTCATGCCGCCCATCATGGGTGCCGCGGCGTTCTTGATGGCGGAATTCACGGGGATCCCCTACATCGACATCGCAAAGGCTGCTGTGATCCCGGCGGTTTTGTACTTCACGGGCATCTTCATCGCCGTCCATTACGAAGCTAAGCGCCTGGGCCTCCAGGGGATTCCCCGCAGCCAGCTGCCCAGCATCTGGTCGGTTCTGAAAGCGCGGGGCCATCTGTTCTTGCCGCTGCTCGGCATCATTTACCTGCTGATGGAAGGCAGCACTCCCATGAAGGCGGCGTTCTACGGGATATTGCTGGCGATCGCCGCGGCGATGATTCACCCATCGACCCGCATGAGCGCGAAGGATATCGTCGAAGCCCTAGAGACGGGCGCGCGCTCGGCGCTCGGGATCGTGATGGCGACGGCGGCGGCCGGGATCATCATCGGCGTGATTACCCTTACCGGCCTCGGGCTCAAGTTGGCCAGCGGGCTGGTGGCGCTGGCCCAGGGTAAGCTGCTGCTCACGCTGTTGTTCACGATGCTGGCGTCCCTCATCCTGGGAATGGGGTCGCCGACGACGGCCAACTACGTGATTACGTCCACCATCGCCGCGCCGGCTCTATTGCAGCTGGGCGTGCCCATCCTAGTGGCGCACATGTTCGTGTTCTACTTCGGGATCGTGGCGGACATCACGCCGCCGGTGGCCTTGGCGGCTTACGCCGGCTCGGCCATCGCGGGCAGCAATCCGTTGCGGACAGGGGTGCTGGCGAGCCGTCTCGCCATCGCCGCGTTCCTGATCCCTTACATCTTCGCCTATAATCCCGCCATGCTCCTCATCGGTGCAACACCGGGGATGATCGCCTTGATGGCTGTTACAGCCGTTCTTGGCATGTTCGGCGTGGCGGTGGCGGCCGGCGGGTTCTTCCGCGCATCATTGACGGTCTACGAGCGCCTGTTCTTTTTCGGGGGCGGCCTGCTCATGATCGATCCAGGGT
>LZRQ01000253.1 GCA_002159155.1 Firmicutes bacterium ZCTH02-B6 | reverse complement strand
CTTAACTATAGCAGAGCGCGGGCGCGGCGTCAACTGCCGCCGCGCCCGCCGTGAGTATCTGAGAGCCGCTTTTCGTTGCCCCAACCGCTCTAAGCTACTGCACGTGGTAATCCGCCAGGACGAGGTCGATGAGGATAACCTGCTCCCCTTGGGCTACCTGAGCCTGCTCCCGGATCATGCCGACACCGGAGGCAAACCAGCGCATCGTGTGGACTTCTTCGCCGTCGACGACGCCATCGACGGCCACCGGGAGCGCTTCAAACGTACCGGCCGGCGTCTCCACCGTCTCGGGCTCCAGGACGACGAAAGTCATGCGGGCGGTCTGCCCAGCGACCCGGCCTTCCCACGTCCACTGCCGGCCCGGCGCAAATGGCGCCTTGAGGAACACCTGGGGCGGCTCCAAGGCGAACGACCCCTGCGGGAACTCTCGCCTCAGGGCAATGGCGTCGTCGCCCTCGTACGTATAATACTCCCGCTGAACCACAAACCCGTTGATCACCGTATTGATCAAAAACTCGCCCGCACCTGTGGCTTCCACGGCCATGGTCAGTTCCAGACCCGAACCGGTGTAGCTCCACCAGTTGCCGTCAGCCAGCGGGAAAAACTCCGCGGCCGACTGCGCCGCTGCGATCGATCCGCCAGCCAGCACCACCGCGGCGATCATCACGAGTACAGCCCAGCGCCGCTTCATCCCTGTTCCCTCCTGTTCGCCGTGATCAGCCCACCCCGGCCGCAACCTTATCACAACACTTACCAACTAATGACCCCGTTGACAAGAGTGTGGTCACGATCCGGGCCGACCGACACGCACACGACAGGGACTTGGGCCAGCTCCTCGATGCGCCGAATGAAACCACGCGCCGCCGGTGGCAGCTCCTCCCAGCTCCGGACCTCGCCGATGGGCTCACTCCAGCCCGGCAATGTCTCGTACACAGGCCGAACCTTGCTTAGCTCGCTGAGCAGCGCCGGCCAATGGTCGATTCGCCTGCCATCCAGCTCGTAGGCCACCGCAATGCAAATCTTGTCCAAGCCCGTCAGGACGTCCAGCTTGGTCAAGGCCAACTGCGTAATGCCGTTCACGCGCACCGCGTACCGGAGCTGGACCGCGTCCAGCCAGCCGCAGCGGCGCGGGCGGCCGGTGGTGGTGCCGTACTCCCCGCCCCGCTCCCGGAGCCAATCCCCGGTGGCGTCGGTCAGCTCGGTGGGGAACGGTCCCTGGCCCACCCTGGTCGTGTAAGCTTTCGTGACGCCCAAGACGTTTGTCACGGCTCCTGGCCCGACGCCGACCCCAGAGTAGACGCCGGCGGCGCTGGGCGACGACGCCGTAACATATGGGTACGTCCCGTGATCGATGTCCAGCAGGGTGCCCTGCGCCCCCTCAAAAAGCACTCGGCGCCCCTGGGCCAGCGCGTCCTGCACGAGCGCGCCGCTGTCCACCAAAAGAGGAACGAGGCGAGGCGCGAACCGTAGGCAGTAGTCCATCATCTCGTCCACGGTGACCCCAGGGTGGCCGTACAGCTTCTGCAGGAGCATGGACTTGCGGGGCACGACCGCCTCCAGCCGCTGGCGCAGCCACGCTTCGTCCATCAAGTCAGAGCAGCGTATACCCTCCCGCGCCACCTTGTCGGCGTACGCGGGTCCCACGCCGCGGCCGGTGGTGCCCAGCCGGTGAGCACCCCGCGCTTCCTCCTCCAACCGGTCCTGGTCCCGGTGATACGGCATGAGCAGGTGGGCGCGGTCAGAGATAAAGAGCTTGGCGGTGCGAAACCCACGGGCCTGGAGGGTGTCGAGTTCCTGCACCAGCACCTCCGGATCGATCACCGCACCGTTGCCGATGACACAAGTGACATCGGGGTACAAGATACCCGAAGGGATCAGGTGCAGCTTGACCGTCTCGCCGCCGACGACCACCGTGTGGCCCGCGTTGTTGCCGCCGGCGTAGCGCACCACCACATCGGCCTGTGCGGCCAAGTAATCGACGATCTTCCCTTTCCCCTCATCGCCCCACTGGGCGCCGACGACGGCCAACCCAGGCATACCAGCGCACCTCACACTCAGGTTGTGCGGCATGCGAGGTCATCCCACCGGGACCGCCTGCCGCCTTTCCTTTTGTAGCAGAGCCCGCCCGGGGTGTCAACGGCGCGCCGGACGTTTCGGCATTGGCTACAGCAGATCGTTCGGGGCCGGGGCGCGCCGGCGGAAACCTACTCGAGCGGACACGTCGTGTGGCAACTGCTGCCAACACTGGAAATGCAACGCGCCGCGCCGGTCTGCATAGCGCGACGCGGACGGTGCACAATACTGCTCGAGAGGTCGATAATGCCTGCCGGCCTTGACTCAAACTCGTCGGAGTTGAGCAGCCTGCGCAGCCATCGATATCGATGCCTGCGCTCGCTGCAGGCTGCAAGGCAGCTTGTCAACGCCCGCAGGCCTCTTATCGACCTCTTGCGCGTCTCACAGAATTTCCCCTCAACCCCCGGCCCCGCTTGACGCCGGCGGCAGGCCGAAAAACCGGCAGGCGTTCGCGGTGGTGACGGCCGCTAGCTGGTTCGGGTCAGTCCCCCGCAACTGGGCCAAAAACGCCACCACGTACTGAACGAAGGCCGGCTCGTTGCGCCGTCCCCGCAAGGGCACGGGCGTCAGGTATGGCGCGTCGGTTTCCACCAGCAGCCTGTCGAGAGGAACCCGGGACATGACCGACCGGATCGCCTCAGCGTTTTTGAACGTCACCATCCCCCCGGTGGAAACCAAATAGCCCATCTCGAGGCATTCGGCCAGCATGTCCTCGTTACCGGCAAAAGAGTGCATCAGGCCGGGCAGGTCCCTCGCCCAGTCCCGCAGCACCGCCAATGTATCCGCGTCGGCTTCGCGGTTGTGCACCACAAAGGGCAGGCCCGTCTCGCGGGCCAACTCCAGTTGCCGGATGAACGCCTGCCGCTGCACAGGGCGGGGCGAGTGGTCGTAATAGTAGTCGAGGCCTATCTCGCCGATGGCCACCACGCGCGGGTGTGCGGCCAGCGCCTTAAGCCGCCGGTATGCGGCGTCGTCCAACTGCACCGCGTCGTGGGGATGAATCCCGACCGTGGCGTAAACGCACGGGTACTTGTCGGCCAGGCGCACCGCGGCCTCGGAGGACGCCAAGTCGGCGCCGATAGTCACGATGTAGTACACGCCGGCGGCGCGAGCGCGCTCGATGACGGCGTCTACGTCCCCGGCAAACAGCTCATGGTCCAGATGGGCGTGGCTGTCCACCAAAGGGCGCAAGCCCAGGGGCGCAAACTTGGCTTTGCTCATTTCACCTTGCTCCCGGGGGCCACGTCGGCCGCCGTGGTGAGCACGACCACACGCCCGTCAGGGCCGGTCGCAGCCAAGATCATGCCTTGAGACAGCTCGCCGCGCAGCTTAGCCGGCTTGAGGTTGGCCACCACGATGAGGTGACGGCCCACCAGCTCCTCGGGACGGTAATGCTGCGCGATGCCGGCCACCACCTGGCGCTTTTCAAACCCAAGATCCAACTGGAGCTTGAGCAGCCGGTCGGCGCCCGGGATGCGCTCCGCGGCCAGGACCCGCGCCACCCGCAGGTCGATCTTCTGAAACGCCGCGATGTCGATCTCCTCCGCCAGCGGGGGCAGCTGTGCGGCGCCGTCGGCGGCCGGCGCGGCAACCGCGCTGCTCGTCTCTTTTTGGCCCTCGGCCTGATCGGCAGCCGGCCGCTCCGCCGCAGCCACCGGCGTCGTCGCATCACCGTTGAGCACCGCCTCTACGTCAAGCCGCGGGAAAAGCGGCTCGCCTTTTTGCACCGCCAGGCCGGGCTGCAGCTGGCCCCACGCCTTGGCCGCATCCCAGGCGAGCTGTGCCGGCGGCTCCACGCCGATCTGCCGCCACAGCCGGGCCGGCGTATGCACCAGAAACGGGCTGATGAGCACACCGCAGAGGCGGATGGCTTCCGCAGCGTTGTAGAGCACCGTGCGCAGCTTGGCCTCGCGCCCTTGCCGCTTGAGCTCCCAAGGCGCCTGCTCGTCGATGTACTTGTTGACCCGCTTGGGCAAGTCCCAGGCCACCTGCAGCGCCTGGTCGATCTCGAGCCGGTCGAGGG
>LZRQ01000252.1 GCA_002159155.1 Firmicutes bacterium ZCTH02-B6 | reverse complement strand
TGCCCAACCTGTTCCCGGCGGTGGCACCTGCGACGACGCCCGCAGGAGACGCGCCGGTCCGTGCCGCACACGAGGCGGCATCGACGGGACCGCCGCTGGCGCTGGCCGGAGCACCAATGTTTGCATCGCAGCCGGCGGTAGGCTACCACGAGGTCGTGATCGAGACTCCATCCCATAGCCGCCACCTGGCGGACATGGACGCTGATGAGCTGGCGGCGGTGCTCTCCGTATACCGGGCGCGGTACAACACGCTCATGGCCCAGCCGGGCGTGCGCTACGTGTCGCTTTTCCGCAACCACGGGCGCGAAGCGGGCACGTCCCAGCCTCATCCCCACGCGCAGCTGATCGCTTTGCCCATGGTGCCTGCGGACGTGGAGCGACGGTGGGATGTCGCCGCCCGCCACCACGAGACGAGCGGCCGCTGCCTCTACTGCGACTTGCTGGCTGCCGAGCGGGCGAGCGGGAGCCGTTGCGTCCTCGAGACAGGCGGCTTTGCCGCGGTAACCGCGTACGCGCCCCGGTTTCCTTTTGAGACGTGGATCTTGCCGGAGCGGCATGAGGCCGATTTCGGCCGCATCAGCGACCAAGAACTCTCAGCGCTCGCCCGGGTGTTGCGCCGGGTATTGCGCGCGCTGCGGGACGTCCTGGGCGACCCGCCCCACAACCTGGTTTTCCAGAGCAAGCCGTGCCAAGGACCAGACGGCGCCGAAGCGGCCGCCGGGTTTCACTGGCACCTGCAGATCGCGCCCCGCACGACGCGCCAGGCCGGCTTTGAGATCGGGACGGAGATGGCCATCGTGCCCGTCCTGCCGGAGCAGGCGGCCGCCGAGTTGCGGGCTGCGCTCAAAGACTAGCGCCACGGTGGCCGGCCAGCGGCGAACAGCCGCGTCGCCGCAGTTCAGCGGACAATGAAGTCGCTCCAGGCGTGCCCGCCCCCCTCGGGCGGGGGCGACTCCTCTACCGCCCGCACCACCGCCCAGCGAGGACCCTGTTGGAGGTAGTCCCGCAAGAGCGCAAGGGTCTCGGGCGCGCCCTGGGCGACTACTTCCACCGACCCGTCGGGCAGGTTGCGCACCCAACCCACGAGCCCCAAGGCCCGGCCGTGCCGTTGCACAAAGGCCCGGAAGCCGACGCCCTGCACCCGGCCGCGCACCCGCCACGCCCGCCGGGTCACGCCTGCCGGTTCTCCGATCGACTCGTGCATTGCCTCGTCCCCCTCCCTTGCCCTATACTGGTGGACAGTCCCGGTGTGTGCCAAGCCTTTTTCCCGCCCGTGGACCCGGAGGACACCCGCATGACGGAACCTGTCGACACCAACGGCAAGCACGCGGCAGCCGTCAATCAAGGACGGCGAGGGCGGTGGCCGGCCGCGCGCGCCGCGTTTGCCGCCTACGCCGGCATCACCATCGGCGTCACGCTGGTCGCCCTCGGCCTCAACTGGTTCCTGGTGCCCAACCGCCTGGCGGCGGGCGGGGTGAGCGGCTTAGCCGTCGTCATCTACCACCTGTTTCACGTTCCTGTCGGCGCGACGATGCTGGCCATCAACATTCCGTTATTCGCCCTGGCCGCGAAGGTGCTGGGCGTGGCCGCCGGGGCCCGCAGCATCTACGGCTTTGTGGCGCTGTCCGTCGCCGTGGACGCCCTCGCCCCCTACATGCCGTCGCTGACCAACGACCCCGTGCTGGCCGCGATCTACGGCGGCGTGCTGGTCGGGATCGGCGTCGGGATCACCTACCGCTTCGGCGGGTCCACCGGCGGGACGGCCCTCGGCGCCCGCCTCATCCACCACTACCTGCGCATCGGCACCGGCCGCGCCATGCTGCTCGCGGACGGCATCGTCATCCTCGCCGCAGGCCTCGCCTTTGGACCGGAGCTGGCTTTGTACGCCCTGCTCTCGGTCTTTGTCACCATGCGGGTCATCGACCTATTGGAAGAAGGCTCCCCCTATGCCAAGGCGGCCATCATCGTCTCTGACGTGCCGGAGCGTATCAGCGGCTTGGTGCTGCATGAGCTCAACCGGGGCGCCACGGCCCTGCAAGGACGCGGTGTTTACACCGGCCGGGACCGGGATATCCTGCTGGTCATCGTATCCCGCGATGAAGTAGGCCGCCTCAAACAACTGGTGCGCAGCGCGGACCCCAACGCCTTCGTGGTCATCTACGACGTCCACGAAGCGCTCGGAGAAGGTTTCCGCCGCTTGTCCTAACGCGACGTCGACATCGGTACGGATCGTCATCGGTCCCCACTGGCACCGCCATCACCAGCAACAGGGTTAAGGGAGGGCCATCGATGAACTGGCGCGGATTTGTGCTACGGACGGCAGTGTTCGCGCTCCTCTTCGCGTTTGTTTCCAGCCTAGCCTTCGCCGTGGAGCTTGGCCGCAGCCTGGCGACGGGGCTCGTCGGCGGCGCCTTTTGGGCCGCCGCGTCGCAGCTCGTGCGCAAGACCCTGTGACAGGCCGTGGAAAGTGCGGCGGGGCAGGCCCGCCGGACCTGCCCCTGCCGTACACCTCTTCTTTTGGCTCGTCACCGGCCTGAGTACAGCCGTCGAGCCGGCACCAAAGCGCGCCGGGCGCCTGCGTTACGCTCGAGGCGTTACTTGGCCGCCCGGGCCGCCTCCAGCGCCGCCTCGTAGTTAGGATGATCGCTCACCACGGGCACGATCTCTTTGTAGGTAATCTTGTTGTTGGAGTCCACCACAAAGATGGCCCGGGCCAAAAGCCGCTTGTCCTTGATGAGCACGCCGTAGTTGAGACCAAAGGACGCATCGCGGTGGTCCGAGAGCGTCTTGACGTTCTCGATGCCCTCCGCCGCGCACCAGCGCTTCTGGGCAAAAGGCAGGTCCATGCTGATGACGAGCACCTGCACGTTGCCCAGCTTCGCGGCTTCTTCATTGAAACGCCGGGTTTCCGCGCTGCAGACGCCCGTGTCCAAGGACGGGACCGCAGCGATCAACCGCACGCCTGACGTGTCGCGAAAATGGAACTCCGAAAGGTCGTTGGCAATGACGGTGAAATCGGGCGCTTCCTGGCCCACCTCAACGGGGGTCCCGGCCAACTCCACCGGCTTGCCCCCAAAAATGACCTGGCTCATGTCTGACCCTCCCTGATGGCCGTGATAATGCCGCGGGCCTAGCGCCCGGCGGCACGCACCCACAGTGTTTCCACCGGACTACGAGGGATTCCTTCCCGGATTTGGGCAACACCGGCCCCGTTCAACCAGCGCCTCTAAAACCGCTGGGCCAGAGTGAGCGTGACGACCGCTCCCGCGGCAAGAAACGGACCAAAGGGCAACGGCTGGTCCCGGCGGAGGCGGCCGGCCAGCATCAGCCCGATGCCGACCACGCTGCCTATGAGGCTCGCGAAAAGCAACGCCCGCAGCACGTCAGCGGGGCCGAGAAACGCGCCGATGAGCGCGAGCAGCTTGGCATCGCCGCCGCCCATGGCGCCGGTGAGCAGCCGCACAAGCGAAAGGAGAACATATCCCACGATGGCTCCCAGCAAGGATTCGCTCCACGGAACAAAGCTCATGCCCGCCACGGCCAGCGCCAGCCCCGCCGCGATGCCGGGAAGCGTGATCCTGTCAGGCAGCAGCATCCGCTCCAAGTCCACCAGGCTCAAGATCACAAGAAAACTAAGGAAGACCACACCCGCCGCCGTCAGCGGCCAGTCGCGGCCCGAGATCCAGTGGGCCGCCGCAAACGCCGCCCCGGTGGCCAGCTCCACCAGGAGATACCGCCAGGGGAGCAGCGCGCCGCAGTAGCGGCACCGCCGGCGCTGCAGGAGGAAACTGATGACAGGAATGAGGTCAAAAGGCCGGAGGCGGTGGCCGCAGGCGGGACACGAAGACGGCGGCGCCACGATGGAACGCCCATCGGGCACTCGCGCCGCCACGACGCCGTAGAAGCTGCCGAAAAACAGCCCGGCCACGGCCAGGGCTGCAGTCTCCCATGCGCTCAAGTCAAACGGCTCCGGTCTTCACAAAATGTCCGAGCAGTCCCAGCAGATGTGCCATTCAAGCGTTTCGCCGACGTACTCCTCCTGGTCCTGCTCCGCAGAGTCGTCCGTGGGAAACCAGCTCCAGGCCAACTCGGCCACATCAAACGTGGGGTTGTAAATTTGCGCCCCGCCGCTGA
>LZRQ01000251.1 GCA_002159155.1 Firmicutes bacterium ZCTH02-B6 | reverse complement strand
ACCAAGGACACGTCGGGCGTCGGCACCCGCACTGCAAAGCCGTCCAGCTTGCCTTTGAGATGCGGCAGCACCAGGCCGACCGCCTTGGCGGCGCCGGTGGTCGTCGGGACGATATTCATGGCCGCCGCGCGAGCCCGCCGCAGGTCTTTGTGGATGAGGTCGAGGATGCGCTGGTCGTTGGTATAGGAGTGAATGGTGGTCATCCAACCCCGCTTGATGCCCCAGTTGTCGTCCAGGACCTTGGCCATAGGGGCGAGGCAGTTGGTGGTGCAGGAGGCATTGGATACCACGTGATGCTTGGCCGGATCATACTGGTCGTGATTGACGCCCATCACGATGGTGATGTCCTCGTTCTTGGCCGGCGCCGAGATGATCACCTTGCGGGCGCCTGCCTCCAGGTGGAGGGCCGCCTTGTCCCGGGACGTGAATACTCCCGTGGACTCCACCACATAATCCACGCCCAGGTCACGCCAGGGCAGCGCAGCCGGATCCTTCTCGGCCAGCATCTTGATGGGCCGGTCGCCCACCACCATCGTATCGCCCTCAACCCGCACATCCACTGGCAGCTTGCCGTGGACGGAGTCGTATTTGAGGAGATGCGCCAGCGTCGCTGGGTCGGACAAGTCGTTGACGGCCACCAGTTCCACGCCCGGGTCGTTGAGCGCCCCCCGGAACACCAGGCGGCCGATCCGCCCAAAACCGTTAATTGCTACACGTACCGCCATTGCCAACTCTCCCTTCTGGGCCGTTCGGCCCGTGTATACAACGCCGGTCTAACCGGTATTAGTTTCCACTGTCGGCCGAAGAACTCCTCCGCAGCTGCGCGGCCAAGGCTGTCAGGCGCCGCATGCGATGGTTGACCGCTGACTTGGTCAGCGGCGGACGCACCAACTGCCCGAGATCGGCCAAAGTCGCGTCCGGGTGCTCCAGTCTCAGGCGGGCCACCTCGGCAAGGGACGGGGGCAGGCTGCTGAGGCCGACCTGTTCCGCGATGAGGCGGATGTCGTCCAGTTGCCGCATCGCGGCGCTGACGGCCTTTTCCACGTTGGCCGCCTCGGCGTTGACCAGCCGGTTAATTTGGTTGCGCATCTCCTTGAGCACGCGGAAGTCCTCAAAAGCCAACAGGGACCCGTGGCCCCCGGTTAGGCGCAGCACTTCGGCGATGTCGTCCGCGTCCTTGAGGTACACCACCGGCTTGCCCTTGCGCCGCACCAGCCCCGTGCGGACCCCGTACTGCTCCAAAACCCCCCGCAGGTCGTTGGCTTGCGCGTCGGTATCCAACGCCACCTCCAGGTGATAACCCTTCTCCGGGTCCGCCAGTGAGCCCCGGCTCATGATGACCGCACGCACGTAGGCCCGGCGGCAACAGTCGCGCCGGGGAACGGACGTCGGGAGTCCGTCCCCAAAAGGGTCCCCCTCCCCCGCTCCTTCCTCACTCGCTCCCGCCGGACGCTCCAGCTCCACGAGATACCGGCCCCGCCGGCTGCGGGGGTCCCGGTTGACTCGCACCCCGCCGCTCGACACCCGCTTGCCCAGGGTATAGATTTTCCGCGCCACGGCCGCATTGGCCGCCTGCACCATGAGGCGCCCGTCCGCCGGGCGCCCATCCAAAGACACGATGGCCATGAGCTCCGCCTGCTGGCAACAGCGCCGCTGTGGTACGACCCGAGCCAACTCCTCACGGAGCCTCGCGGCAAACGCCAATCCCTTTCACCCTCCGTTGCGCCGGGCCCAAGCGGGCCAGAGGCGAGCCATCCAGACCTTCGACGCCTGCCCTCGCGCGGCCCGGTGCATCTCCCACAAGTCCCGCACGGCCAGCGCCAGCCGCTCCGGATCGTGTCGGGCCACATCGGCATGGCTCATGAGCGAGCGGGTCATCGGCACCACCCCGAGGGCCTGCAAGGCGGGCATGTCGTTAACCACCGGGTACGCCCCCTCCCGGCGGTACTTTTCCGCCAGCGCATGGGGCACGCGGCCGCTGTTGAGAATTACGTAATCGATAATGCCCGGACCGGCGTGCTCCAAAATGGCCCGCACGTGATCAGAAGCCTGGTACCCGTCGGTCTCGCCTGGCTGGGTCATGACGTTGCACACGTATACCCGCATGGCCTGGGCCCGGCGGATGGCCTCAGCAATGCCCGGCACTAACAGGTTCGGCAAAATGCTGGTGTAAAGGCTTCCGGGCCCGAGAATGATGACGTCGGCGTCGCGAATGGCCCGCACCGCCTCAGCCACCGGCCGCACGTTGGGCGGTTCGAGCGCCACCCGCCGGATACGCTTGCCCCGCTGCGGCAGGCGGCTCTCGCCCACGAGGCGCGTCCCGTCGTCGTACTCCGCAGCCAAACTTACGGACTGCACGGTGGCGGGCAACACCTGTCCCCGCACCGCCAGCACTTTGCTGGACTCCCGCACCGCCTGCTCAAAGTCGCCCGTAATCTCGGTCATCGCGGCGATGAACAAGTTGCCGAAGCTGTGCCCTTTCAGGCCCTCGCCCGTTTGAAAGCGGTACTGGAACAACCGCTCCATGAGCGGCTCCGTGTCCGCCAGGGCGACTAACGTGTTGCGCACATCTCCAGGAGGCGGGACGCCCATCTCTTCCCGGAGCCGTCCCGAGCTGCCCCCATCGTCGGCGACGGTGACGATCGCCGTAATGTTGCTGGTGATTCCTTTCAGCCCCCGCAAGAGGGTGCTCAGCCCCGTGCCGCCACCGATGGCCACTATCTTGGGCCCGCGGCGCAAGTGCTGGCGCCTGTACACGAGGTTGGCCAGGCTATCCACGTTGTCGGGGAGCACCACGTCCAGCAGGGACCGGATCATCCGCCGCAAGCCCAATACGATGAGAAGGACGCCGGCGGCCATCACCAATATCCCCACCGCCGGGACCGCGGCCGGATGGAAGAAGCCGGCCAACCGCCCCACCCCGCGGGCTATGCTCCGTTCGACAGCTCCCAGCAGGTCAACGTCGACGATGAGGGTAAACCCTGCGCTGACCAACAGCACCCCGACGGCCATCAGCAAGAGCCACCGCTTGACCCCCATGCCCGGATACAGCCACTTCCAGGCGTCCACCTGGATTCCCCCCCCAACCGGACCGGTTACGAGCAAAGGTCCCGGTGCTGCACGGCGACCCTGTAGCCGCGGCTTCTCAGAAACTCTCCTAGGCGGCGCGCGACGGCCACGGACCGGTGGCGTCCTCCGGTGCATCCGATACCGATGAGCAGGTGACTCTTCGTTTCCGCCGTGTACTGCGGCATGAGAAAATCCAGCAGGTCGTACAATTTCTCCATAAATCGCTGGGTCACGGGCCACTTGAAAACGTACTCTTCCACGGCCGGATCCGTGCCGTCGGCCGGGGCCAAGTCCTCAACCCAGTAAGGATTGGGAAGGAACCGAACGTCAAACACAAGGTCAGCGTCGATAGGCACACCGTGCTTAAAGCCGAAGGACATCACGGTCACAGCGACGCCGTCAGCATGTCCCTGTCCCAACAAATGGGAGATCTTGTCCTTGAGCTCCCGGGGCGTCATGTGGCTCGTGTCGATGATGTGGTGGGCGCGCCCCTTTAGCTCCTGCAGCCGGCGCCGCTCCTCGCGGATGCCGTCGAGGATGCTGCCCTCGGGCACCAGCGGATGACGACGGCGGGTCGCCTTGAACCGCCGCACCAGAACCTCGTCCGACGCCTCAAGGAACAGGATCTTGTATTGGAACCCGACCGCTTCGAGTTCCGCCAAGGCGTCAAATAGGTGCTCGAAAAACTGTCCGCCGCGGATGTCGATGACCAGCGCCACCTGGGACACTTGCCCGCCCGACTTCGCGCACAACTCGGCGAACTTGGGGATGAGGGCCGGCGGCAGGTTGTCCACGCAGAAGTACCCCATGTCCTCGAAGGAATGCATGGCTTCGCTCTTGCCGGCGCCTGAGAGCCCCGTGATGATGACGAACCGGACCTGGTCCACCGCTCCCCCTCCCCCGACGGCCCGCCGGCGGGCTGCAGCGTCACGCCAAACCCATACACACCATTGGCGGGCCTAGTGTGTGCGTTGACTCCATTCTACGCCTCCCGGGGCGAGAGGGCAAAGGCGGCTTGCTCGTCCACGATGAGGGTCACGTCGGGGTGCCGCTGTAGAATGGAAGCGGGCAATTCCTCCGTGACGGGGC
>LZRQ01000250.1 GCA_002159155.1 Firmicutes bacterium ZCTH02-B6 | reverse complement strand
AGCTCGAGCAGAAGCAGTTGGAGAACTACCTTGAGACCCGCAAGCGACTACAGCAGGCGGACCAGCGCCTCGCTGACCTGTCGCAGAGGGAGAAGGCCACCGCATGAGCCAGACCACTTTTTACAGATAGAATGGGACTTGACCCGACCAGCGTTTGGATGGACTGGACAGGACCACGGTCACTGTCGCCAGGTTTGGCGGTGACGATGAAACGACACCGGGCCCGCGGCGGTGCGCCGTGCAGCGGGCCCGGTGGGTGGGAAGGTGTGGGAGGCGCCTCAGCGGTTTCGGTCGGCGGCCACCTCGTAGTGGATGTTCTTGGCTTCGAAGAAGTTGACGATTTCGGGCACGTCCACTTCCACGGCCATCCACTTGGCCGGGTTGGGGGTGCCGAAGTGGACGCCCAGTCCCAGCTCGTCCAGGCGCCGGTCGGTGACGTATTCGATGTAGGCGTTGAGGTAGTCGGCGTCCACCCCGAACACCGGCTTCGGCAGAAGCACCCGGTTGTACTCCCGCTCCAGCGCCACCGCCTCCAGGATGAGGTCTTTGATTTCCCGGGCCACCGCGGGCGTCATAATGTCCGGGTGCTCGTGGAGCAGTTCGCTGATGAGGTGGATGCCGAAAGACAAATGGAGGCTCTCGTCCTTGAGGGTCCAGTCCACGATGGTGGCCAGTCCCTTGAGCAAGTTCCGCCGGCGGAAGGTGTACGCGAAGAGGAACCCGCCGTAAAAGAAGACTCCCTCCAGCACGATGTAGTACCCGACCAAGTTGCGGAGGAACTGTTGCCTGCCTGAGACGGTGTTCAAGTCCACATCTGCCAGCATCGGGGCCGACAGCCGCTGCAGGAACTCTTCCTTGGCCCGGACGGCGGGCACGTCCCGGTGCACGTTGAACACCCGGTTTCGGTCCACGGGCAACGTCTTGAGGACGTACTCGAAGGCCATGGTGTGGTTGGCTTCTTCCCAGATCTGGCGGGCGAGATAGAGGCGCACTTCGGGCGCGGTGAGGTGGCGGTACAGGGACAGCACCAGGTTGTGGGTGACCAGGCTCTCCATGGGATTGAAAAAGCCCAGCAAGATTTCGACGCCGTGGCGCTCCTCCGGGGTGAGGCGCAGTTCCCAGTCGCGCACGTCTTCCCCAAGGGGCACCTCCTCGGGGAACCACGTGTTGCGCTTGCCCTGCAGCGCGTGGGCGTAGGCCCACGGGTAGCGCAGGGGAAACAGCTGAATGGGTTCCAAGGGGTTCGCACCGATGAGCTGGCTCATGCCGCCGATTCCTCCTTGCGGATCCATCGGATGGTTTGTGAACGGGTCGGAGGACGCCGTCGCCTGCGTCACTGGCACACTTCACACTGCTGCCCTTCGCAGGCCACCGGCTCCGCGACCGCCTCGGTATGCCCGTTGAGTCCCTCCAAGTTCCACCGGGGCTTGCGCCGGGCTTTGTTGACCGCGACGGTGGATTGTTCCGCGTGCATTCGCGGCGCCATGAACAAGTAATAGGTGGCTTTCAGCCCCCGGCGCCATGCCGTCAAGTAAACCTCTTCCATGGCTTGCAGATCCCGGCGCTGGAGGTACAAGTTCCGGGAAATCCCCATGTCCACCCACTTTTGCGCGCGGGCGGCCACCTCGATGTAGGCCTCGGGCGGGATCTGGTACGCGGTGGGGAAGCGGCGCCGGACGTCCAGGGGAATGTCCTCGATGAGGGATACATCCCCGCGCTCTTCCACCAGGCGATGGCGCACCTGCTCCCAAAGGCCCAGGGACCGCAGTTCGTCCACGAGGACCGGGTTGATTTCCAGAAACTTCCCGGACAACGTTTGCCGGCTGAAGACGTTGGCGTAATACGGGTCGAGGCTGGGGGTCGTCCCGGCGATGAGGCTGATGGTGGCGGTGGGCGCGATGGCCAGCAGGGCGCCGTTGCGGATCCCGTGCCGTACAAGGGAGCGCAGGCGGTCCCAGTCAAGGGTGGGATCCGCGTCCGCGGCGGCTCCCCGTTCCTGCTGCAGCGCGACCCAGGTGTCTATCGGCACCAATCCCCGGGCCCAGCGGCTCTGGGCGAAGGCAGGGAAGGATCCCCTCTCCTGAGCCAGGCGGCAGCTGGCCTCGATGGCATGGTAGCTGATGTATTCCAGCGCCCGGTCGGTGAGCTCCAGCGACGCGGGATCCCCGTACACCATTCCCAGGCGGGCGAACACTTCCGCGAAGCCCATGACGCCGAGCCCGACGGGGCGGTTCTTGTGGTTGGCGTGACGGGCTTTTTCGATGGGGTAAAAATTGACGTCGATGACGTTGTCCAGGGCCCGCATGGCCACGGCTACGGTGCGGGACAGTTCCTCCCAATCCAACCCCTGGGGCCCCAGGTGGCGGGCCAGGTTGACCGAGGCCAAGTTGCAGACGGCCACCTCATCGGGGGACGTGGGAAGGAAGATTTCCGTGCACAAGTTGGACGAGTGAATGACGCCGGGCAGCATGTTGCGCCCGTTGGCCGTGTCCTTGAAGGTGATCCACGGGTGCGACGTCTCCTGCAAGGTGGCCAGGATGTCCCGGTAAAGTTCCCGCGCGTCACAAACCCGCCACGCCCGGGCCGGAATGCGGCCCTCCTCCGCGTCCCGGATGCGGCGTTGGTACGCCTGCCGGAACTCCTCGCCAAACACCTCGGTCAGCTCCGGCACGTATTGGGGGTCGAACAGATACCACTTTTCGCCGGCCTCCACCCGCCGGAAAAACTCGTCGGGAATCCATAAGGCGGTGTTGAGGCTGTGGGCCCGCAGGTACGGGTCGCCGGAGTTTTTCCGCAGGTCGAGAAAACCGCGGATCTCCAGGTGCCACGGCTCGATGTAGACGCACATGGTGCCCCGCCGGCGGCCGCCTTGGTTCACCGCTTTGATGAGCCCGTCAAACATGTGGATGAAGGGAACGATGCCCGAGGACTGGCCGTTGACGCCCCGCACCGGGGAGCCGACGGCCCGCAGCTTGGACACGGCGGCGCCGATCCCGCCCGCGTACTTGGCCAAGAGGCCGAAGTCCCGGGCCGACTCGAGGATGTGATCCATGGAATCATGGACGTCGGCCAGGTAGCACGAGGAGAGCTGGTGGTGGCACGTGCCCGCGTTGAACAAGGTGGGGGTGCTGGGCAGCCAGCGCAGGGTGCTCATGCCGTGGTAAAACCGCTGGGCCCAGAGGTAGGGATCGGGCTCGCGCAGGCAGAGGCCCATGGCCACCCGCATGAAGAGGTATTGGGGGGTCTCCAACAAGCTGCGGGACTCCACATCCCGGACCAGGTAGCGGTCGATGAGGGTGGTCAGCCCCACGAAGGGGAGCTGCCGGTCCCGTTCGGGCGCCAAGGCGGCCGCAAGCCGTGGAAGATCCCATTGGAGCAGCCGCGGATCCAGCTGTCCTCGTTCCACCCCGACGCGGATGTAGCGGAGAAACCCTTGCCGGTAGCGGTCGTCATCGGGCTCGGGCGTGCCCAGTACTTCCCGGTACAATCCCCGCAACAGTGCACGGGTAGCCACCCCTTGGCACCGGGGTTCCAGATGCATGTTTTCGAGAGCGATTTGGGTGACCCGTTGTTCCCACTCTTCGGGGGATGACTCGGGCACGGGCAGCGGGCGCCCGTTCAGTTCCCGGGCAAGGTAGGCGGCGACCGCTTCTTCCTCAGGCAGGCCGGTGACGAAGGGTGTCCAGCGCGGGTCCATCAATTCTTCCTCCTCCCTGGTTACGCCGCGCGCGGAGGGAGGGGGAACCGATCGCCCGCTACGCCCGCCCCCCGGGGTCATGCGACGGGTTGCCAGCGGGGACTGCCCATGCCCCTCCGCGGGGGCGGCGCAGTGGTGCGCAGTGGGTACTCGGGCTTCACGGCCAGCGGCCGGCTGTCGCTGGACCGGTTACCGTTGCGGGACAGCGCCGGATTTGCACCGGACTTCCCCCAGTCGGGCGGGACGATCCCGCCCGGCCCTGCCCTGTCGGACAGGCGGCGCACCATCGCTATATATAGTGTCTTAGTGGTGCTCATGCTACCATATGTTGTGTGTGGGTGTCAAGCCCTGGGCGGAGGTCGTCTGAGTCAAGCCCTCTGGGGCACGAAGCCGGTCCGAGGTGTGTCAGCCAGTAGCGCCAGAGATGACCCGGTGCATCAGGCGGGATAGCCCGCCCGACCGGGTGCGGCCTGCCTCGGTGATGGGTA
>LZRQ01000249.1 GCA_002159155.1 Firmicutes bacterium ZCTH02-B6 | reverse complement strand
CCCCGGGTGCTGTGGGTTGGAACCGCTCACGGCGTGGGGGAACTTACCGCCTTGGCCCACTCGGTGGGCAATGCGTTGCGGGCGGCGGGTTTTTCCCTGGGCGACCGTCCCTATCAACCGCACTTGACGGTGGGAAGGTGGCGGACGCCCCGCGGGGCGCATCTGGTGCAGGCCGCAGTTGCCGGGACCGACAGCGGCCTGCCGGTCTGCCGGCTGGACCGCGTGGACATTATGGCCAGCCAATTGACAGCGCGCGGCCCGGTGTACACTGCCATCAGGCACGTCACCTTGGGGGAGAGCGGTGCCCAGGGGGGACAACGGAGGGGATTGAGATGACGACGGCGGAACGGCAAAAGGCGCTGGAAGCAGCGTTGTTCCAAATCGAGAAGCAGTTTGGCCGCGGGTCCATCATGCGACTCGGCGAGGCGGCCCAGCGCAATGTGGAGGTGATCCCCACCGGCTCCTTGGCGCTGGACCTCGCCCTGGGCGTCGGCGGGGTGCCCAGGGGCCGCATCATCGAGATTTATGGCCCGGAGTCTTCCGGCAAGACCACGCTGGCATTGCATATCATGGCTGAGGCCCAGCGGGCCGGGGGCATGGCGGCCTTCATTGACGCAGAGCACGCGCAGGATCCGACGTACGCGCAACAGCTGGGTGTCGACATCGACAACCTGCTCATTTCACAGCCCGACACGGCGGAGCAGGCGCTTGAGATCGCAGAGGCATTGGTGCGCAGCGGTGCGGTGGACGTGATCGTCATCGACTCCGTGGCGGCCTTGGTCCCGCGGGCCGAGATCGAGGGGGAAATGGGCGACGCCCACGTCGGCTTGCAGGCGCGCCTTATGTCGCAGGCGCTGCGCAAGCTGACGGGTGCCATCAGCAAGTCCCGTACGACGGTGGTCTTCATCAACCAAATCCGCGAAAAGGTCGGCGTCCTCTTCGGTTCGCCCGAGACGACGCCAGGCGGGCGGGCGCTCAAGTTTTACGCATCCATTCGCATGGAGATCCGCCGGGTGGACTCGATCAAGCAGGGTCCTGACATCGTGGGTAGCCGTACCCGCGTGAAGATTGTCAAGAACAAGCTTGCGCCGCCTTTCAAGGAAGCCGAGTTTGACATCATGTACGGCGAGGGTATCTCCAAGGTAGGCAACATCTTGGACATGGCCGCCAAGTTCGAGATCGTCTCGAAGAGCGGTACATGGTTTACGTACGGGGACGTGCGGCTCGGTCAAGGACGAGAGAACGCGAAGCAATTCCTCAAGGACAACCCGGAGCTCGCCACCGAGATTGAAAACAAGGTACGGGAAGTCGCAGGGTTGCCGCGACTGGCGGTGACGGCGGCGTCGTCGGACAATGGCCACGTGGTGGTGGCGGGCGATTCCTAAGTTCGTGCCGGATGACGTGGCCGCGGCGAAAGCCGCGGCCTTGCGTTTGCTGGCGGCACGGGCCCGCTCGGCGCAAGAATTGGAGCGCCGGCTGCTGCGCCGTGGTTTTGCCCCTGCGGTGGTGGCCGAGGTCGTGGCCTGGTGCCATGGTCTTGGGTATCTGGATGATGAGCAGTTTGCCGAGGACTGGATCCGGGCGCGGGTCGGCCGGTACAACGGGCGCCGCCGGATCGAGCACGAACTCCGGGAAAAGGGCATCCCGCGCGACGTGGTGCGCCGGAAGCTGGCGGAGCTTGTTTCCGATGAGGACGAGCTCGCGAGTTGTCTTGAGCTGGCGCGCCGGCAGTACAGCCGAGTGGGCGATCTGCCGCCGGAGGTGCGCCGGCGCCGGGTGAGCGGGTTTTTGCTGCGGCGAGGCTTTTCTCCGGAGGCGGTGCAGCGGGCTCTGGCCCAAGTTGACAGTGATTACGAAAGCCATTAAAATGATGCCGGGTACGTAGGTCCGACAGAGGTTGCAGCATGGCCGAGCCGAGTCTCGGCCTTCTTTGCAGGTTCTTGACCGATCGATCGCAGTGTGAAACCGTGGGACCTTGACAACTGAAGGGAGGTGAAGCAGACGCCGGGAGTCTTGCTGTATGTCCTGACGGCTGTTATCGCGGGGCTGCTTGGATACGCCGCCCGGCGCTACGTCGCCGAGGGCAAAGTGCGCTCGGCAGAAGAGCAGGCGGTCCAGATCCTCGAGCAGGCCGCGAAGGACGCGGAAGCCAAGGTGCGGGAAGCCTTGGTAGAAGCGAAGGAAGAGGCTGTACGCCTGCGGCAGGAAGCGGAACAGGAGCTCAAGGAACGGCGCCAGGAGTTGCAGCGGCTGGAGCGCCGCCTGAGCCATAAAGAGGAAAACCTGGACCGCCGCCTGGCGCAGTTGGAGCGGAAAGAAGAAGCACTCAACCGGCAGGCTGCTGAGCTTGAGCGCATGCAGGCCGAAGCGGGCGAGCTGATTCAACGCCAGCGGGCTGAGCTGGAGCGGATCAGCGGATTGACGGCCGAACAGGCGAGGGAGTACCTGCTTAAGACGGTAGAGAGCGAAGTCCGCCGCGATATGGCGGTCATGGTTCGGGAGATCGAACAGGAAGCCAAGGACGAAGCGGAGAAACGGGCCCGCAACGTGATTGGCCTGGCTATTCAGCGCTACGCGGCGGATCACGTGTCCGAGGCGACCGTTTCAGTGGTCAGCCTGCCCAGTGACGATATGAAGGGGCGGATCATCGGCCGCGAGGGTCGCAATATCCGCACCCTTGAGGCGCTGACGGGCGTCGATCTCATCATTGACGACACCCCCGAGGCCGTGGTGCTTTCGGGGTTTGACCCGGTCCGGCGTGAGATTGCGCGAATCGCCTTGGAGAAGCTCATCGCCGACGGGCGCATTCACCCGGCCCGCATCGAAGAGATGGTGGAAAAGGCCCGCCGCGAAGTGGAAAACAGCATCCGCGAGGCGGGTGAGCAGGCGTGTCTGCAGTTGGGCATTCACGGCATCCACCCGGAGCTGGTGAAGCTGCTGGGGCGTCTGAAGTACCGATACAGTTACGGCCAGAACGTGCTGAAGCATTCCATTGAAGTTGCCCACCTCGCCGGTATGATGGCGGCTGAGTTGGGCTGTGATGTAAAGGTCGCCCGCCGTGCGGGTCTGTTGCATGACATTGGTAAGGCGGTCGACCACGAGACCGAGGGCACCCACGTCAAGATCGGGATGGACCTGTTGCGCCGCTACCGGGAGTCGCCCGAGGTCATCCACGCGATGGCCTGCCACCACGGGGATTTCGAGCCCCAGACGGTGGAGGCGATGCTGGTGACGGCAGCTGATGCCATCTCCGCCGCCCGGCCGGGAGCCAGGCGCGAGAGCCTGGGTAATTACATCAAGCGGCTGGAGCGGTTGGAAGCCATCGCCAACTCCTTTGACGGAGTGGAGAAATCGTACGCCATCCAGGCCGGCCGTGAGATTCGCATCATGGTCAAGCCGGAGAAGGTCGACGACGCGATGGCGACGTTGATGGCCCGGGAGATCGTGAAACGGATCGAGTCGGAGCTACAGTACCCGGGGCAAATCAAGGTAACCGTCATTCGCGAAACCCGCGCGGTGGAGTACGCCAAGTGACCGCCCAGGCAGGGGAGAGGTTGCTGGCGGCCGCTTGAGTTGAGGCCACAAGACCGGTCCAGGGGCTCAATGCCCCGGGGGCCGGTTTTTTGTTGGGCCGGGCAGGACTCGCCGTTGCGGGCAGCGAATGGACAAGCCCGTTGGGGGAGGGGTAGGGCTTGTCGTGTCGACCCACGGGTTGGAGAACACCCGCCGGTGATGCCCACCTGGTGGCGTCCCTGTTGGCCCGGTATCCCGAAATTGGCTCCTTGGAGTACTGCCCGCGTTCCCGGCAATTTACCTTCACATTCCTGATCACCGCTACGGGCCTTAACATCCCTGCTTTCCACGAGCGGCTCAAAGAGAGCCTACAAGCCTACAGCTTCTTAACGGGTCACCCCGTCGACTTACTGATCGTCGACTGGATCGAGGAGGCCGGGGTAACGCTTTTGCGTGTCGCCCGGGACTTGCCGACCCTTCGTCATGAGGAGATCGCGCTGCTCATCGGGCTAGTGCAGCAGGAGTTTTCCGAGCTGATCGCCTGCGAGGAAAATGGTCCCGTTCCTGAGTTTGACGGACCGATGCAGGAGGAACTCATCCAGCACATGCTCGAAGATCTTCGCGACACCCCGCGCAGCCGGGAAGTCATCGGTTTCCGTCGGGAGGGGCGGGTGGTTGTTTACCACCGGCAGCCGGCCGCGGCGAAGCCCCGC
>LZRQ01000248.1 GCA_002159155.1 Firmicutes bacterium ZCTH02-B6 | reverse complement strand
ATCTGGCTGCTGGCCGCGGACATCTCCTCTGTCGCGGCGGTGTTTTCCTCGACCACCCCAGCCACTTCCGCCACGCTGCGGACGATTTCCTCCCCGTCGCGCGCCACCCGCCTTGCTGCGTCGGCGATGCGCCGGGCGCTGTCGCTGGTTTTCTCCGCGTTGTGCACGATCCGCGCCAGTGTCTGACCGGCCTCGCGTGCGAGCTGCGCCCCGGTCTCCGCCTCCTGTGTACCGGCCTGCACCGCGGCAACGGCCTCCTGCACCTGCGTTTGAATCGTCCGCACCAGCTCATCGATTTGCCGGGTGGAGGCCGCGGAGCTCTCGGCCAGCTTACGCACTTCATCGGCCACAACGGCGAAGCCCCTGCCGTGCTCGCCCGCCCGGGCCGCTTCGATGGCGGCGTTGAGGGCGAGGAGGTTGGTCTGCTCTGCGATGCCGCTCACCAGGGCGATGATCTCCCCGATGCGTTGCGAGTGGCGGCCTAGCTCATGCACGGTGGACGCGACCTCCTGGACCCGCTCCCTTAATCGGTCCATGCCGGCGACCGCCGCGTGGACGGCCTGGCTGCCGGTTTGGGCCACCCGGAGCTCCTCTTGGCTGTCCGAGGCCACTTGGTCGGCGGCGGCGGACACGCCGGCCAATTCCTGGGCCATGCGCTGCACCCGGCCGTTGATCTCCTGAACCTGCCGCGCCTGGGCCTGGGCTCCGGCCGCGATCTGGTCGATGGCGGTGCGCAGATGCTCGGCCGCTGCGGCCGTTTGGCTGGCGTGCTGGGCTTGGCGACCGGCGCCCTCAGCCACTTGATTGATGGCCGCGACGATTTGCCCGATCGTCTGGGCGGACTGGTCGGTCATGGCTGCCATCTGCCGGCCGCTTGCCATGAGCTCCGCGCTGGCCAGGGCGATGTCGGCCATAACGGCCCGCAGCCGCTGGAGCATGCGGTTGAAGGCTGCGGCCATGTCAGCCAGTTCGTCGCGACCCGTGACCCGGACCACATCCAGCGTCAAATCCCCGGTGGCCAGCCGATCCGCGGCATCGGCCACGGCCCGCACCGGCCGGGCGACGCTGCGGGTAACCCAGACGCCGGCGATGCTGCCCATGATCAGGGCGACCGCGGCAAAGGCAACCATGAACCACCGGGCCTGGAGCGTGATCCAGGCGGCCTCAGCCCGCTGCTCAGCCTGCCGCGCCTGTTGATACGCAATCAGCTCGTCGACGGTCGAAAAGAGTGTGTCGCGGGTTTCGTCCAGTACGGTCACAAGGCGGAGAATGCGGGAGGCATCGCGGCCCGTAAAGGTGATAAAGAGCGGCCGCACACCCCGCACGTACTGGTCTTGCAGCGAGCGGATACGGCCGATGAGCTCCAGCGCCGTCTCGGACGACGACTGGGCTTCCAGCCGGTCCAGCACCTCGGTGGCAGCGGCGGTGGCGGCTTCAAAGCGCTCTTGATAAGCCGCGTCCGCGGTCGAGATGAACGCCGCCACCGCAAAAGAAGCGGTCATCACGCGCCAGGCTGCCTCCTGGGCGAGGCGGGCGTTCTCCTCTGTGCGCAGCAGTTCGTCCTCGTAGATCCGCACGACCTGGTGAAGGCCGTACAGGCCCGACGCCAGCACGACCCCCAGCATGGCCAGGACGAGGCCATACCCCAGCACCATCCGGGTCCCAACCGTGTACCGCACGGGCGTTTCCCTCCGACCACAAGCGCATAGCCGTCACGGCGGCCGGGCGCTGCAAAGTTGGAAGCGCGGCGCTGTCGGGAAACGGAATCGTCCCGGACGATTCGCGCTTTTTTGGCCGCACTCGTTGGCTGAATCGACGTACATATATCACCATTTGGTGGGATTTTCCTGGTGCCTCGCGCACAATCCCGTACCGGCAAAATAAAAACCGGCCGGGACGCTGCCTCGCTGTCCCCGGCCGGGAGGCTTAGGCGGTTACGGTGCCGGTCAGCACCGTTTCCCACCCGGCGCCACTATGCCGTTCGGTGATAAGATTGTCCCCTTCGAGACGCAGCCGCCACTGGCCGTTGGGGCTTTCCCAGCGCCCGGATTCCACGAGAGCGCGATAAATGTGGGCGACGGCCAGCTGCAAGGGCCTGTGGGCCGCGCCCTGCATGAGGGTGGCGGCCACATGGCGGCGCACCTCGGCTTTCAGCGCGTCACGCCGTGCGGGACCGCGCGCTCCGGTTTCAGTGCTCATCGCGACTCACGTCCCTGGCGCGCAGGCCGGCGATAAGCCGTATGGTCGTAGTGGATCTTGTGGAAGAAGCGGAGTACGCCGTCGACGATCATGTGGGCGGCCTGGTGCGCCCTGCGCTCCAGGTGCTTGTTGGCGGGAACGCCAAACTCCTCCATGCCTTCCAAAAAAACGGTGGCGTACAACACGATGTCCCCCGTAGGCGGGATGTCACCGGGCAGCCCGGGCAGCGCCAACGCGGCGCGGCTTGGGACGACGAAGCCGATGTTTTCCGGCGGTCCGGCCTTGGGCGCAATGGCAATGAGGAAGCAGTTGCGCCAAAGCTCCCCATGTTTGGCCCACATCCGGGCGAGATTGCCGGCGTGCACGGGTTCCTCCACGGTGCCAAACACGTTGGGGTGGTACTCGGCCAGTTCTTCGCCCACCGGCCGTACCAAAAACCCGCTGGCCGTCGCTGGATCGCCAAAGCAAAGGATGGCCAGTTCCTTCTTGCGGCTGTCCTGGTAGGCCGTGAAGATCTCTCGCCCGATGGCCCAGTCGGAAGTCCACTTGCCCGTGTCGATCGCCACGAGACTCGCCTCGCTTTCGCCTGACCTTTCGCCGTTCGCGCACCGGGTCCCTCTCGCCGGAGGCGCCGGGGGACCACGTAGGAGTCGGACGAAGCGGCGGGGAAATGGTTGCTTCCGGGGCCCGACAGGACATTGCGGCCTGGCGGGCACCCCGGCCAAGTGCCGCATCGCGCTCGTCTGGAGGAACCCACATGGTCAGCTACAAGCAGTTCCGCCGTATGGCCAGCCGCCTACTGGGCCGCATCCCCGAACGGTTTCTCATCGAGCTCAACGGCGGCGTCAATGTCCTGGAGAACGCAGAGCAGCGAGATCCCGACCTCCCGGACGTCTACGTCCTCGGGGAGTATCTCGAAGACCCCGACGGCCTTGGGCGGATGATCGTACTGTATTATGGTTCGTTCCGCGCGCTGTTTGGCGATGAACCCGTTGCGGTGTGGGAAGCGGAGCTGTGGGAGACGCTCCTGCACGAACTGCGCCATCACCTGGAATCGCTGGCGGGGGTCGACGATCTGGAATGGGAGGACATGCGCCAGCTGGCGGAGTTTCGCCGCTGGGCACAGGAGCAAGGCTACCGGGGCGGCGAAGACGAGGAAGAGGCTTAGCGTTCCCGTGCGCGGCGCAGTTCGCGCACGAGCCGGACCGGTTTGGTGGCCACCCGCCGGGGCACCGTGAGCAGCACGCCGGGCCCCTCCCGGCGCACTTCGCGCCAAAAGCGCACCGGCTTCGTCAAGACGCGGGCGGAAAGCTCACCCACCGCCGGGCTGCGCAAACGCCGCACGACCTGCCCTGGCACCTCCGCCCATCCCCCCATCGGGTCGAGCAAGCGGCTGTGCCCGGAGCCAACGCTGGGGCGCCCGACCGCCACGCTCACGGCGAGCCTCGGCGGCGCAGCGGCAAGCGGGAGCCACAAATCCGACACCAACCGCCGTGCCGCCTCGACGCCGGCCGGACCGGCGTCCTCCGCCGCGCCCACGCAGTCGCAGTGCCGAGCCCGCAAAAATGCGGCCAGGGAAGGACCGGCCACGTCGGCCCCCGTGCCCTGCAGAAAGTCCAGGGGGAAGCGGGCGTAGAAGGGACACCGCAGCTCTGCGGCAGCCTGCCCGTACGCGTCCAACAGCTGGACCGGCGCTGCGCCGGAAAACTCAACGGCCACATGGTCCAGGCTCGCCCGGCATTCCCGCAGCGCGGTCAAGGCCGTATCTACTGCTAGTCCGTCAAGGGGCACGGTGACAATGACCGGCACCCCGCGGCGCGCGGCCGCGTCCAACAGCAACCCCAGGTGGCCGGGGCTGCCGTCAAAAACCCACCGCACCGCCGCCCAACCTCCCGGCTGCGCTGCCGGCGGGTCGATCACCAGGCGGTATGCCTCTGCGAGCCGCTGCCCCGCGTCGGCGATAAGGGCGACCAGCCCTTCGCCCGCGACGCGGCGCGCGTGCGGGTCCCGCGTTTGCTCCGCGCTGAGCTCCACGACGTGGCACCCGCTGGCCGCCAGTCCCCGGAC
>LZRQ01000247.1 GCA_002159155.1 Firmicutes bacterium ZCTH02-B6 | reverse complement strand
GCCGTTCCACCCGCCCCAAGACGGACCCAGGCTCGAGGCGCTGGCGGCCGCCTTAGGCCCGCACGCCGTGCCGTGGCCCGGCGATGTCAGCCCTGCGGCTTTCTCAGCCGTGGACTGGCTAGCGCTCTTGGGCCGCCTGGAGATGGTTTTGACCATGCGCCTGCACGGCCTCATCTTCGCCGCCTGCGCCGGGGTGCCGTTTGTGGCCGTGGGCAGCGACCCCAAGCTGGCTGCTCACGTGGCGGAGCTCGGGCTGCCGAGGTGGCCCTTTCTCTTGACGGACGGACCAGATGCCCTGCCTGAAGCGCTAGCGGCGGTATGGCGGGAGCGGACGCGGTGGCAAGACGTCATCACCGCGGGCGCGCTGCGACTGCGGGCACGGGCGTTGGCCGCGGCGGGCCGCGCCGTGGCCCTGGCGAAGGGGGCGGTGGCGTGAAGGGTGGTGTCAAGGGTGGCGTCAACCGGGAGCCCGCCGCGCCTGTTGCCCCAGTCTCCGCTGTTCAGGCCGTTCCCGACGCGTCCCCTCCTGGGCCGGAGCAACGGCCGCGCGTTCGGGTGCTGGGCACGCCGGTGGATGCGGCGACGATGGCGGAGGCCGTGGAAGCGGCCGGCGTTCTCGTCGAGCGCGGGCGGCCGTCCATGATTGTGACCACGAATCCGGAACTGATCATGCACGCCCAGGGGGATCCGGAGCTGGGGGCGATTCTCGACGGAGCGGACTTGGTGGTGCCCGACGGCATTGGCGTCGTCTGGGCCGCCCGGCTGTTGGGGCATCGGGTGCCCGAGCGGGTGCCGGGCGTCGAGCTGACAGAAGCCCTGCTGGCCTTGGCCGCCGCCCGCGGCTACCGGGTGTACTTCCTGGGAGCGGCGGAAGGCGTGGCCGTGGAGGCGGCCGCACGCCTGACCTCCCGGTTTCCGGGACTCACCGTTGCCGGTACCCATCACGGCTATTTCGGACAGCGGGAGGAACCCCGGATCATAGCGGAGATACGGGCGGCAGCACCGCACATCCTTTTCGTGGCGATGGGAGCGCCGCGCCAAGAGAAGTGGATCGCTCGCAACTTGCGAGAGTGCGGCGTACCTTTATGCATGGGGATTGGTGGAAGCCTCGACGTTTTTGCGGGGCGTGTACAGCGGGCCCCGGGATGGGTGCAGGCAGCGGGACTTGAATGGCTGTACCGGTTGGTGCGGCAGCCTTCCCGTGCCCGGCGCATGCTGGCGTTGCCCCGTTTTGCGGTACGGGTGCTCTTGGACGCCGCCCGCAGGAATTTGCTATAATGGCTTTGCATATTGGAGTGACAGTCCCTGCCGCCAGGCGAAAAGACAGGTGATCCCTTTGTTGAAACGCCAATTGCGCCTCGCCCTTGCGGTGCTGCTGATGGTCAGCCTCGCCGCCGGCGTGCTGTTGGCCCAGCAGCGCACCGAAGACAGCGGGCCGGGGCAGCAGGCAAGCCTGGGCACGGTCCTGGAAGTCATCGCTTTACTGCGGACCTACCATGTCGAGGACGTCGACACCATTTCGCTGGTGCGGGCGTACCTCAAGACGGGCACCATCGACGGCATGCTCAAGGAAACCATCGAGGACGACTACACCCGCTACATGACGCCCCAGGCGTACAGCCGGTTCCAGGAGGATACGCTGCGCGGCGAGTTTGGCGGCATCGGCGTCATGGTCGGGATCCGCAACGAGCGGCTGACCATCATCTCGCCCATCGCCGGCACGCCAGGCATGCGGGCCGGCCTGCGCGGCGGCGACCTGATCGTGCGCATCGATGGCCAGTCCACCGAGCACATGTCGCTTGAAGAAGCCGTCTCCCTCATGCGCGGGCCTGAGGGGCAGCGGGTCGTGCTTACCATCCAGCGGGGCGAAGAAGTTTTCGATGTGGAGATCATTCGCGACCGGATCCAAAACGTGAGCGTCCAGAGGTATGACGTGCTGACGCCCGACAAGGTGCCGCAGCTGAGCGCGCCTGTCGGCTACATTTACCTGAGCAATTTTAGTGAAGTGACTGGCAGGCAGTTTGACCGGGCCGCGGCCGAGCTGCGGGCGGCCGGGGTGCAGGGGCTTGTGCTCGATTTGCGCTACAACCCCGGCGGACTGTTGACGTCCGCTTTGGAGGTGGCGGATCGGTTCCTGGACGGTGGCCCCATGGTGCATGTGGTGGCGGCCAACGGCGAGCGCCGGACGTACAACGCCTCTCCCGGCACTGTACTGCCGCCCATGCCCATCGTTGTGCTGGTAAACCAGTTCTCAGCCAGCGCGGCGGAAATTTTGGCCGGCGCGTTGCGGGACAACGGTCTGGCGGTGCTGGTGGGTGAACCCAGCTTCGGCAAAGGTTCGGTGCAGACGGTCGTGCCGCTGCGGGACGGTTCGGGCCTGACCATGACCACGGCTCACTACGAGACGGCTGGCGGGCATTTTATTCATGAAATCGGCCTCGTGCCCGACATCGTGGTGGAAATTCCGGAGGACGAGCTCGAGGAGTTTTACGTGCGTTTCGAACAGGAGGAGCTGGATCTCACGGATCCCCAGTTGCAGCGGGCCCTGGAGGTTCTCAACGGGCTGATGCTCGAGGGGAAGCAGCAGGCGGCCTGAGGGAAAGTCCATGTTTCCTTGGCGTGAGATCGTCGAGCTCATCCTCGAATCCATCCCCATCTTCTTACAGAGGAGCGAGCTCCTGCTCCTCTTGGCCGTTGTTCTGCTCCTGGTCCACTGGCAATACCAGCGGGTGGCCAACGTGGAGCGGGCGGTCTACGGCCATCCCCTGACCGACCCGGTGCGCAATACGTGGGTGGCATTGCTCCATGGCCTTATCGGCGGCCTGCTAGGCACCGCCGCTTTCGTCTTCCTCGGGATATCCCTGGTGGACGTAGGCGTGGTGTACCTCTGGCTGGTGGCGCTGCTGCTCATGCAGCTGCACCCGCGCTTCATGTGCTTTGCCTACGCGGGCGGGTTGCTCTCCTTAAGCCGCCTCCTGTTTGGTTGGCCGGCCCTGAGCGTTCCAGCGGTCATGGGCCTTGTGGCTGTGCTGCACCTGGTGGAGGCTTTGCTCATCTGGGTGAACGGCCCCGAGAGCGCGACGCCGGTCTATGTCCGGCGGGCGGACGGTCGCACGGTGGCCGGCTACACCTTGCAAAAGTTTTGGCCGCTGCCTTTTATCGCCCTCGTGGGCTTTTTGATGCCAGAGAACGCGTTAATTGATGCCGTGCTGCCAATGCCCGACTGGTGGCCGCTCATCGAGCCGCTTGGCGACGCTCCTGCCGGGCAGACGTACGTGTACATCTTGTTCCCCGTCGTGGCGGCCCTGGGGTACGGCGACATCGCCATCACCCGTCATCCCAAGGAGAAGGCGCGGCGGACGGCCGCGTCGCTTTTGGCCTACAGCGGGGTGTTGCTGTTCCTGGCCGTCATCGGCAACCGCAGCGTGGCGTGGCAGTGGCTGGCAGCGCTGTTTTCCCCCCTTGGCCACGAGCTGGTCATCTGGCTGGGACGTCGGTCCGAGGAACGGGGCGATCCCTTATTCGCCGCGTCACAGGGGGCGGTGGTGCTCGGGGTGTTCCCCGACAGTCCCGCGGCGGAGATGGGGCTGCGGCCCGGTGACGCCATCCGGCGCATCAACGGTTTCCCCGTTTACAGCAAACAGGATTTGGCTGACATTCTCGACCCGTGGGCGGTGGACGTGAGGGTGGAAGTGGAAAACGTCATCGACGGCAGCCGCCGGACGGCTCACTACCCGGGCAAGGTGCCGCCCTTGGGCGTCATTTTGGCACCCGGGCCTACGGATCCCGGGTTCATGGACCTGCGGGACCGGGCTGGCTACGGCTGGCTTTGGCGGCGCTTGACCCGGCGCCTGCGGGCTTGGCGTGGGGCGATCCGCCGTGGACCTTAGGCGCGTCCAGGTACCGTTGCCTGCCGTAGTCGGACTCGTGCTGCTGGCGACGTTGTTGGGAGCGGGCATTGGCCTTTTTGCCGGGTGGGCCCGCCATGGCGCCGTGCCGGCTGCCGTCGCGCCAGGGAGCCAGTCGTCTACGCCCGCAGGCCAGCACCCGACGGACGAGGGCCAGCCTTCATCGCCGGCGGGCGAGCCTGCCATGCCCGTGGGGGACATGCCGGGCGCCAGCGACGGCACTATCCCCGCCTCAGCCGAGTTTGAGCCATCCGGTACCGGAGAAGGCCTGCTGGCGGAAGGGTTCGCCCAACGTATCGAGGGCGCCGAGGGAGTTCCGTTCCCCGGCGATCCGGTGGGCCACGGCGCCGGTTCGGCGGGCGGCAGCGGCGGGGTGCCTGGCGGGGTCGAGC
>LZRQ01000246.1 GCA_002159155.1 Firmicutes bacterium ZCTH02-B6 | reverse complement strand
GCTCAGGCCGCGCACCGCCTACGATCGTCGTACGTCCCGAGCGAGGGTCGAGAATGAGGCAGGCAGCGTCGGTTTCGAGCCGCACCTGCGCTCCAAGGCGCTGGGCGACTTGGCGAACGGGCACAAGTACCCGCCCCTCCCGGAATTGCGCGGGCGGTTCCGGGTCGATCTCCACACCGTTGACGATGACCCGGACGGTTTCTTCCAAACGCGCGACCCTCCCGGCGGAAACCAATCCCGGCCGCGACGGCCGGGTTGCAGCGCTCACAGTAGTCTATGGCTAAAGGGCAAAAGGGGTGTTGGGGCCGCCGCAAGCCCCGATATACAGGAGGGGTCAGGAGAGCACGTGCGCCTAGGGGAGTTACTTGGTGTACTTGTCAGCGACCGTCATGGCGCCGAACGATTCGGGCTTGATCCGGGCATCAAAGCCGGATCCGACCACCATGCCGACCACCTCACGGATGAGGTCGCGGGTCTGCCCGTTTTCCCCCACATCCAGATGAATTTCCACGTTCATGTCGGCATGGCCGTTTTCGGCCATGCGCTCGGCGATCTGGCTGGCCAACCCGAGGCTGCGGGCGGTTTCGTAAAAGATGCGCTGGCGCAAGGAGCGGTCGACCCGCTCCCGCTCACGGGTGTAGTAGTAGCGGGCGCCCTTGCCCTGGCGGTGGATGATGATGGCCGTGACGAAACACGTCTCCTCGCCAAACTGGGAGTCCGAACCCACAATGACCTTGTACCGGGCGTCCGGGTCTTCGTCCACGTAGGCCATCATGTCCTGGAATACCTCGTCAAAGGACATGCGCCCTTTGGACGGGCTGTAAAACACCATAGCGCCGCCACCCTTTCGCATAAGAGTATATCATTTGCGAAAGGGCGCCACAACAAAGCCCAGCTAGGGGTTGTTGGATATTTCTGGCGGACGGCGAAACCGCTGCAGGACAGCGCTCAAACGCACAAACTCGGCGACGCTCAACGTCTCCCCTCGCCGGCCGCCGTCGATACCGGCTTCCGCGAGGGCTGCCGGCACCGCGGCCTTGTCCCACGGGCCGGTGCCGCTTTGCAGGGCGTTGCGCAGCGTCTTGCGCCGCTGGGCAAAGGCGGCCCGCACCACGGCCGCAAGAAACGCCGCGTCCCCCGCGTCTTGGGGCAACGGCCGCAAGGCCAGCCGCACCACCGCCGACTCCACCTCGGGCGGTGGAAAGAACACGCCAGGCGGCACTGTGGCCACGATCTCCGGCTGGGCCCGGAGCTGGACCGCGACCGAAAGCGCGCCGTAGTCCTTGGTGCCGGGCCGCGCCAGGAGTCGCCGGGCCACCTCTTTTTGCACCATCACGACGGCGAGGGAGATGGGAAGTTCCTCTTCGAGCAGCCGCATCAAGAGGGGAGTGGTGATGTAGTAGGGCAAGTTGGCCAGCACCTTGGCGCTGCCGCCGGGCGCGGGCGGGTGCGCGGCCAAAAGGTCTGCCAGGTCCACGGACAAGGCGTCACCGTGCACGAGGTGGACATTGGGCTGCCCGGCAAACAGCTGTCCCAGCCAGCCCACGAGACCCGTGTCCAGCTCCACGGCCATCACCGAGCGGACGGCTTGTGCCAGCTCCCAGGTGAGCACGCCTAGTCCCGGCCCGATCTCGAGCACCGTGTCGGCCGCGGACAGCGCGGCCGCCTCCAAGATCTTGGCGACGATGTTGCGGTCAACGAGGAAATTTTGCCCAAGACCCTTTCTGGGCGCAAGGCCGAGGTGCCTGAGCACCGCGGCTACTCCCGACGGGGTAGCCAACTGGCGGGGATCAACGGGCAATAATGCCCCTGAATGCCTCTGCCCGGCATGCGCCTGGTCACCCCGACCATGCTCTCCGTGCCCTTGCTCGCGATACCTCGAATCAGTCAATGAGGATGTACACCTGCACCCGGCGGCGGCCGTAATGAAGCGCTTCCCGGTACGTGTCAAAGGCCAGGTCGATGCGGTGGCCTCGGATGGCCGAGCCGACGTCGGCCGCGACGGCGATACCGTAGCCGGGGATGTATACCCGGGTGCCTAGCGGGATCACCGCCGGGTCGACGGCCACAACGCCGTGACCCGCGAGGAGCCCGGTGGCCGTGCGGCCGTCAGCCCAACGGCCGGTGCTTTCGGGCCCGGGATAGTACGCGGTCGCCTCCATATCCAAGACGTCGATGTAGCGGATCAACCCAGCCGGCGTCTGCTTCGTGTGGATGATGACGCGGGTGCCGACGCCAATGATCTCCGCACGCGGCCGTTGCACGATGGTGCTCGACAAGATCTCTTCCCGCACCAGCTTCCCGTCCTCGTAGACAAGCCGCACCCGCTGCTCTTCCAGGCCCGGCTTGCCCTCCTGCAACAAGCCGACCCGGCCTTTCTCCCACTTGGGCTCGGCCCAGCGCCACGTCTCGTAGGGTATAGTGTTTTGCCGGACAACCTCTTCCTCACGCACCCGGGTCACCCGCACCACGAGGTTGGGTTGTACCGGGGTATCCAGACTGGGTGCGACGCGGTCCAAGTGCCCCAGCTCTATGCCCGCCTGCTCGAGCACTTCCGCTACGGTGCGGGCAGGGGCGCGCACCACCTCTTGCCGCCCGTCGACGGCCACGACGGCAGTCACCGCCCGCTCGATGGCCACCGTCATGCCGGGCACCAGCGGCGTGTCCAACCCGGGCGCGATGACGTCGCCTTCGTTGACGGGCACCTGCAGCCGCTGCAAGGCGTCGGCCACCGTGCCCCGAAACGCCTCCGCGTGGACGACCCGGCCTTCGTCGATGACCGTGACGCCCCTGATGGCCCACGAGGGGGAAACGGCCACCAGGACATAGATGGCTGCCAGGAGCACTAGGGCCTTTACCCGCTCGTCATGCCAACCGGACATCCTGATCCCCCGGTATGAACCGCCCGAGACGCTCCTTGATTTGCTCCTCGGTCAGCTCGTCGAGCCTGTCCACCAAATCGATGATCTCAGCCAGGTCGTCCTCGCTGATGACGCCCCGGCGCGCCAGCTCCTCAAACGCGCTGATAAAGCGCAGCTTGAGGCGCTCCATGTCCTCAAACAAATCCAACAACCCTCTCCCCCGCCTCCGGGCCGTCACACCTCATGGACGTCGATGAAGCGGGTGTACTCCCTGATGAACCGCAGGTGGGCCTTGCCGGTCTCGCCCTTGCGCTGCTTGGCAAAGATGACCTCCACCAGGCCTTCGGTGCCGTTTTCTTTGGCCCGATCCGGGTAGTAGTAGTCCTCCCGGTAGAGGAAGATCACCACGTCGGCAAACTCCTCGATGTTGCCGCTGTCCCGCAGGTCGCTCATGACGGGCCGCTTGTCCTCGCGGGATTCCACGCCGCGGTTGAGCTGGGACAAAAGGATGATGGGCAAGTTGAGCTCCCCGGCCAAGTCCCGGATTTCCCGCACGATGTCGCCCACGACCAGCGCCCAGTTTTTGTTGGTGGCCGCCGGCGGCTTGATTAGCTGCAAGTAGTCGATGATGATCAGGCCTAGGCTCGGATCTTCGGCCTTGACCTTGCGAGCTTTTGCCCGGATTTCGCTGACGGTCAGGCCGCGGCGGTCTACGATCTTGATCGGCAATTGGTACAGTTCGTTGAAGATGGACGTAGTGCGGCTCAGCTGTTCGTCGGTGAGCCGAGTCATATAGTCACGGGCGGTCACCTCGGCGCCGGGCTCCGACTTGTACCGGAACAGCTCGCTGATGACAAGCCGGTCGCCGATCTGCACGTCGTCCATTTCTAGGCTAAAAATCAAGACCGAGGTGCGCTGGCGCGACTTGGCCACGTTGACGGCCCAGTTGAGCACCAAGGACGTCTTGCCCATCGACGGGCGCGCCGCGAGAATGATCAGGTCGCCTGGTTTGAAACCCGTCGTCATCATGTCGATGGACGGGTACTTGACGAGCAGGCCCGCCTTCTTTTTGCCCTCCCGCCGCTCCAAGAGCTCCACATAGCACTTGCGCAGCACTTCGATAAGGTCTTTGACATCGTCGGCGCCGCCGGCCTTGGCCGTCGCCTTAAAGATGAGTTCCTGCGCCCGAGCCTGCAGCCGCGCGATGGGCTCGTCTTCGGTCAAGGCCAGCTGCTGGAGCTCTTCAGCGGCCGCGAGCAGCCGCCGCCGTGCCCACCGCTCATCGAGGGAATCCATGCTGGGCCCGAGCTCCGCCTGGCTGACGAAGGACTCGGTGATGGCGATCAGGACGTCCTGCCATGGGACCCCGGCGACCTTGCGCAGTTTGTTGTAAACCTGGGTGTACGAAACCCGCCCGCCGTTGTTGTAAAGGTCCAGTACGGCCT
>LZRQ01000245.1 GCA_002159155.1 Firmicutes bacterium ZCTH02-B6 | reverse complement strand
CCCGTCCCCGGCGTTGCCCGCCAGCGCCGCCCCACCGTACATGATGGCCGGGATACCGAAAACCAGGAACAGCCACCACCCGGCGGGCGCCCGCCACAACGTCAACCGCTTGAGCAACCCCTTGAGGCCCCCGACACCGTACAGGCGCCAGACCACGAGAACTCCGGCAATGCCCGGCGCGTACACCGCCAAGATGAAGAGCGGGTTGCCCATGTGGATCTCGCCAAACAGGGAAAGCATCGTTTCTGGGAAAAGAATCAGCAGCAGCGCGATCCCCCAAGTCAGCCCGAAGGTAATCGCGAGAAAGTGCGCCAGCGGGCGGCGCAGTTGATCCCGGGCGGGGATTATGTGCCCACGCATCTCCGGACCCCCTCATGGATATTAACATACAAGATTAACATCCTTAATGTATATGCTTAATAACAACGCGTCAATGGTTTCTGTCGCGGAGATTTGGTTTCGATGGGTACCGAGAGAACTTAGCAGCCGGAATCAGCGAGAGAAAGGAACCGGTGCGCATGAAGCCGAGAAACTAGGGCAGGCGTTCCTCAACCCGGGCGACGCGAGTTTCGAGTTCGTCTGCCTGCTGCACATGGACAACCATCTGGGCGAGCTGCTGGCTGATGGAGCCAACCGTCTCCTCGACCCGCAGCTTCAAGCTCCTCTCAGCTCTGATGGCTGGCCGTGCGCCCATGGAGCGTACCTTGTTCTCCACCCGCCGGACGACCCCTCCCAGCAGGCGACAAAATACACCATTTTGCGGTACGGTCAGCGTACCAGAGAGCCGGCAGCCACCTCCATGCGGCGTGGCGAACCCCGGCGGGATGGAGGAACGTCCGATGGGTCAGCCTGGTGAGCCGGCAGTCCTGGACACGGCGTCGCAATTGCGATAAAATGACAATGCAGTGCTCCATTTCCGCTGGCCGCCCGTTTCCGCTCGCCCACTTCCAAAACGGGAGGCCCAGCCATGTACACACCGAAACCCGAGGATCGCTTCACCTTCGGCCTGTGGACGGTCGGCAACCGGGGACGGGACCCCTTTGGCCTCGAAACGCGTCCCCCGCTGGATCCGGTGGACGCCGTCCACATGCTGGCGGAGATCGGCGCGTGGGGCGTCAATCTCCACGACAACGACCTGGTGCCCATCGACGCGACGCCCGCTGAGCGGGACGCGATCGTGGCCCGTTTCAAAAAGGCGCTGGCCGACACCGGTCTGCAGTTTGTGATGGGCACGGTCAACCTCTTCACCGACCCCGTCTTTAAGGACGGCGCGTTTACCAGCAACGTCCCGGAAATTCGCCGCTACGCCCTGCGCAAGACCATCGAAGCCATCGACCTCTGCCACGAGCTGGGCGGCAAGATCTTTGTGCTCTGGGGCGGGCGTGAAGGCGCCGAAGTCAACGCCGCTCGCAACCCCATGGACGCGGTCAAGCGTTTTCGCGAAGCCGTCAACTACCTGTGCGAGTACGTGCTGGAGCAAGGCTACAACATCAGATTCGCCCTAGAGGCCAAGCCCAACGAGCCCCGGGGCGACATCTACTTCCCCTCGACGGGGGCGTATCTGGCCCTCATCCCGACCCTGGACCATCCCGAGATGGTGGGCGTAAACCCCGAGTTCGCCCACGAAACGATGGCCGGTCTGCAATTCCACCACATCGTGGCCCAGGCGCTGGAAATGGGCAAGCTGTTCCACATCGACCTCAACGACCAGAAGATCGGCCGCTTCGACCAAGACCTGCGTTTCGCCTCGGAAAACTACAAGGAGTCGTTCTTCCTGGTCAAAGTACTGGAAGACGGCGGCTACGACGGGCCTCGCCACTTTGACGCCCACGCCTACCGCACGGAAGACCTCGAGGGCGTCAAGGAGTTTGCCAAGGGCTGCATGCGCAGTTATCTCATCCTCAAAGAAAAGGTGCGACAGTTCAACGAGGACCCCGAGATTCAACAGATCTTGCAGGAAATCCGGGCCAACGAGCACGAGGTCCTGACCTACAACAGCGTGCGCCCCGATGAACTGGTGCCGCCGGGCTTTGAACGCACGGCTTGGGGTGCCAAAGGTTACGCCTACGAGCGCCTGGACCAGCTCCTCTTTGACCTGCTCATGGGCGTGCGGTGACACCACGGCACGACGGAGGGTTTCCCATTGCCATACCTGCTCGGGATTGACGTCGGCACATCGGGTACCAAGACGCTGCTCGCCCAGGACGACGGGCGCGTCGTGGCCAGTGCGACAGTAGACCACCCGCTGCATGCCTTGAAACCGGGCTGGGCGGAGCAGGACGCGGCCGACTGGTGGAACGCCGCCGTGACGGGTATTCGCCGCGTGCTGTCCGAGGCCGGCGTGCGGCCGGAAGCCATCGCGGGCATCGGCGTGACCGGCCAGATGCACAGTTCCGTGCTGTTGGACGCTCAAGGCCAAGTCATCCGCCCGCCCATCCTTTGGTGCGACGTGCGGACGGCAGCCGAATGCCGCGAAATTGAAGCCGCCGCGGGCGGACGCTCTCGCCTCATCGAGCTCACCGGCAACCCGGCGTTGGAAGGCTTCACGGCGCCCAAGCTCATCTGGCTGCGCAACCACGAGCGGCAGAACTTTGCACGCATCCGCACGGTCATGCTGCCCAAGGACTACATCCGCTGGCGCTTGACGGGGGAAATCGCCACTGACGTGTCCGATGCCGCTGGTACGCTGCTGTTTGACGTGCGGGCCCGCCAGTGGTCGGGCCCCGTGGTCGAAAGCCTAGGGCTGGACCCGTCTTGGCTGCCGCCTGTCTTCGAATCGGCGGACGTGGTCAGCACGGTGACGGGCGCCGCGGCCGAGGAAACCGGGCTCAAGGCCGGCACGCCGGTGGTGGCCGGCGGTGCGGACAACACATGCGGCGCCATCGGGGCAGGCGTAGTAAAACCCGGCCAAGCCTTGGTCAGCATCGGTTCCTCGGGCGTCGTCTTTGTGCCGACGGCGAAACCCCAGTTGCATCCAGCCGGCATCGTGCACACCTTTGTCCACTCGGTCCCCGGGACGTGGTACGTCATGGGCGTCACGCTGGCGGCAGGACTTTCCTTGCGCTGGCTGCGGGACGAGCTGGCACGTGTGGAACAGCTGGCAGCGGAGTTGGCCGGCACCAGCGCGTACGACCTGCTGGCCGCCGAGGCGCAGCAAGCGCCGCCCGGGTCGGCCGGGCTGTTCTTCCTGCCTTATCTGAGCGGCGAGCGCACGCCGCACGCGGACGCCAACGCCCGCGGCGTCTGGTTTGGCCTCTCCACCAGCCACAAGCGGGCCCACCTGATCCGTTCGGTCTTCGAAGGCATCACGTACTCGCTGCGGGATGCCCTGGACGCGATACGGGCGATGGACGTGCAGGTGGGCGAAGCGCGGCTCGTAGGTGGCGGGGCCAAGAGCGACTTTTGGCACCAGCTGACGGCGGACATTCTCAACGTCCGCATCGGCAGGACCGAGCGGGACGAAGGGCCCGCCTTCGGAGCGTTGCTCTTGGCGGGCGTCGGCAGCGGCGTTTACCGGGACATCTTCGAGGCCGTGCAGCAAACCGTGCGCCTGCGGGACGCGGCCGAACCGGACCAGGAAGCCGCGCGAGGCTACGATGAGCGCTTCCGTTTCTACCAGTCGCTTTACCCGGCGCTCAAGCAGCCCTTTGCCGACCTTGTCCGTTGGCAGGCCTAACGGGCAACGTGGCCTGGCTGTGGTCGCGCGAGGCTGACTCCGGCTTTCTAAACGCGAGGGGGCCGAGGGTGATGTGGGTTGGCCGGCGCCCCTCGGTCCCCTCGGCTCAGCCTAGGCTGACGGTGATGGATGTCGACAGGTGCCTCGTCTCGCCGGGCTCTAACTCCTGCAGGCCGGTAATGGAGCGGGGCAAGTCCAGGTTTGGCGCGTTGGTGATCCAAGAGTAGGGTTCCGGGCACACGAAGCCGCTGTGCCCATCGGCGGTGTAGACGACCCAATGGCGGAAGTTTTCGTCCGCCTCATAGCGCACGGTAAGGCGCTGGCCCCCGGCCACGTACGTTAGGGTCGCTGCGGTGCGGGCAGGTGTGTCCCCGGCAAAAAACGCGTCGTCCAACGCGACGCCGGCGAGACTCATGCCGCGCCGCAGGTCGTCACCGAAAGGAATGTCCTCCAGCTCCCCCGTCGGCACCATCCGCTCATTAAGCAGCCACCGTTTCTGGACGTCCAGGGCAAAGCGGGCGCCTGCTGGACAGACGAATGTGGTGTGAAAGCCCACACCGAAGGGAAATGGCTCGTCGCTGGCGTTGTGCACCTCGATCTCCTTGCGGAGAGTCGCGCCGGCCAGCGTGAGGCGCAGGGTCAGGACGAAACGGTGCGGGAATTGGCGCAGGATCTCATCCCGGTCGACGCC
>LZRQ01000244.1 GCA_002159155.1 Firmicutes bacterium ZCTH02-B6 | reverse complement strand
TTGAAGGAGTTCCATGGAAGACCTCACCTTCGGAGTACGATGAGTACTCGTCCCGTCCAGGACGGTGAGGTCTTCTTTCTTTCCATCCCCTTCCATTCCCTGTGCTACAGTAACGTTACACGATTAAACGCCGCCAGCAGGTGCTGAAAAGCCCATGGTGATGCGCTTTTCGGCCACCGGTTTCCCCCGCTCCCCGGGCCCGGATTTCCACCTGCGTCTTGCCGTCCCGGTCGCCGGCTTAAAGGGCGCTCTCCAGGACGCCCGGCAACTCGTCGAGGGAGCAAGTACGCAGCCTGACGGGCGCGTTCGACTCAAGCGGCGTCAAATCCTTTGTGCCGTGGCCGGTCAAGATGGCGACAACCGTCTCGTCCGGACGCAGGACACCCGACTCAGCCAGTTTATGCGCCGCGGCCACCGCTGCGGCCGCATCAGGCTGGGCAAAAATGCCCTCCTCCTGAGACAGCTGCCAATACGCCGCCATAATTTCGTCGTCGGTGACCGAGAGGAAGTGCAGCGGGGCGCCGCTTCTCGCCGCCTGCAAGAGGCGCCTGCCGCTGGGCGGCGACGGATTGGCGATGGCTTTGGCGATCGTTCGCACCTCCGCCCACGGCACGGGCACCGTGCTGCCCAGCCGGTACGCGGCGGCGATTGGGCCGCAGCCCGCCGCCGGTACGCCGATGAGCCGCGGCAGCCGCTCGATGTGCCCGAGGGCGTACAGCTCCCGGAAGCCTTTGAGCAGCGCGGCCATGTGCCCGCCGGAGCTGACGGGGACCACAACGGCGTCGGGGACTTGCCGCCTTAGCTGCTGCCACAGCTCCAGGGCCAGCGTTTTTTGCCCTTCGACGCGGTAGGGGTCGTCGGAGTTGACAAAGGCGACGCCCAGCTTGGGCCCGAGTTCCAAGCTCAAGTGATACAGCCGTCCGTAGTCCCCCTCGACGCCGATGAGCAGGGGATTATAAGCCGCGATGGGCGCCAACTTGGCCCGGGGGATGGTCGCC
Organism: Firmicutes bacterium ZCTH02-B6; assembly: GCA_002159155.1. Classification (GTDB taxonomy): domain Bacteria; phylum Bacillota; class Limnochordia; order Limnochordales; family ZCTH02-B6; genus ZCTH02-B6. Next base: position 3,310 of record LZRQ01000244.1, on the reverse strand, counting down.
GAAACCAGGACCACTCCCCGCATCCCGGCCCTGGCGGCGTAGGCCGCCATCGAAGACGCCATGTTGCCGGTGGATACCGTCCCGACCGCGCGGAATCCTAACGCCCGCGCCCGCTGGACGCCCGCCACCGACCCGCGGTCTTTAAATGAGCCGGTCGGGTTGGCACCCTCGACCTTGACCAAAAGCCGCGGCAACCCGATCCGCTTCCCGATGGTTTCTAGGGGCAAAAGCGGCGTGTTGCCTTCTCCAAGGGTTAACACCGCCGCCGGGTCATGCAACCCCAGCGATCGCGCCGGCAAGAAGTTCGCAAAGCGCTCGAGCAACGGCGCTCCGTCCCGCACCGTTCCCCCCGGCGGTGCCGTCACCTCCAACGGCTCGCCGCACTCTGGACAGCGGGCCTGCCAAAGGCGGCCGTCGACCTCCCGCCGGCAGCCGGTACATACCAGGCTCTCCACAAATGGTCCCTCCTCGTGCCAAGCCCAACGTCACGCCTTCAGTGCCAGGCCCAGCGTCACGCCTTTACCTCCGCCGGGTGCGGCCGCGCCAGGCCAGGGCTGTGTTCAGCCAGGAAAATGCCCACGTTTCCCAGAAGCGCCGCCACCGTGGCGATCAGGAACACCCACCGGTAAGTGCCCGTCATGTCAAACAGCCACCCCGCCAACCACGGACCGAGGGCGCCGCCTGAGCCGTGCCCGAGGGTCATCGCGCCAAAGATGACGCCAAAGTTGGGCCCGGAAAATTTGGTCGCGGCCAGCGACGCCATCACGGGCGAGCGGGTGCCGAAGCCCAGGCCAAAGCAGACGGTAAAGACGACCACCAGCGCGATGTGCGGCCGCCACGACATGAGCAGGAGGGCGGCCGTGCCGACCGCAGAGCACAAGGAGCTGGCCGTCGCGGACGCGACATGGCCATAGCGGTCGGACACCCAGCCAAACAGAAGCCTTCCTGCGAAGCTGAGCAGCCCTACCGCGGAGACGACCGCCGCCGCCACCGTGGTGGAAAACCCGGCGTCCACCAGAAACGCCGCCTGGTGTGGCTGAATCGAGAACGACCCCAAGGCGACAAAGAAAAACGCCGCGAAACCGTACCAAAAGGCGCCCGTTCCCAACGCCTGGCGCACCTCGACCCATGCGCCGGCAGGCTTTTGCCCGGGACTGAGCCCGCTGGGGGTCTCCGGCGGGTCCCGCATCCAGCGCAGGTTGGGCACAAGTAGTGCGGCCGCCACGCCGGCCAACGCCACCAGCGCCCCCCGCCAGCCAAACGCGTTGATGAACGCTTGCGATACGGGCGCCAGCGCCATCGCGCCCAAGCCCGCCCCTGAAAAAGCGATCGCGGTCACCGTGCCCCGGTGCTGCTGAAACCAGGCCGTCAACACGACACCGTGCACCGACCAGCTCAGAGCCGCCAAGCCCAGTGCGGCCAGGAGACCATAAGCCAAGTAAAGTCCTAGCCCGCTGGAAACCCGAGCCGTGGCGGCAAGCCCCACCGCCAAGGCGAGCACGCCAAGGCAAAACCAGCGGCGGGCTCCGAGCGTCTGCAGGCCAAAGCCAACCAGGGGGCCGCTGCTGCCGGTAATGAACATGCTCAACGAAAACACCGCCGCGGTAGCCGCCCGGGACCAGCCAAAATCGTCCAGCATCGACACGTAGAACAAAGGAAAGGATTGGTGGATACCTTGGCTGATGGCGATGTTGAGAAACGACACGATGACGACCCCGTTGGCGAGACGCCGCCGCGTGCCGGCGTCCACCGCCGGCCCCACCCCTGGCCGGGTCATCGGTCCGCGGGTGCGAAAAGATCCGCGCCGCCGGCCAACCGCCGCACCCGACCCTCCCGTTCCAGCTTGATCAGATGACCCAACACTGTTCTCCGGGCCACTTCCATCACGCCCGGCGGGGCTGCTGGCCCGTAAATTTCTCCGGCCAGCGCGGCGACAGTGTGCGGCCCCTGCTGCAGGAGCTCCATGATCTGCGCTTCCCGGGCCAAGCGGTGCTCGATCAGCTCCCGGATGCGGCGCGACGGCTCAGCCGAAAGCGGCCCGTGACCCGGTGCGAGAATGCGAGCCGGCAGCGCGGCCATACGCTCCAGCGACTGCAGGTACACCGCCATGTCCCCGTCCGGCGGACCCACCCAAGTAGACCCTACGCCCACCACGTTGTCGCCGGAGAACAAGATGCCTGCGCTCGGGATAAAGAGGCACAAGTGATCCGGCGCGTGGCCAGGCGTGTAGAACACCTGTAGCTGGACCCGGCCGACATCGATCGTCTCCCCGTCGGCCAGCGCCCGGCGCTCAATCTCGGGCCGGCCGTGGCGCCCGATGATCCCGTTTCCCAAAAGCGCGTACCCGGACGGGTGCGACCAGATCGGGCACTGAAAGGCCGCGGCCAATTCTGCGGCAGACCCCGCGTGGTCGGTGTGGCCGTGGGTCAGGATGACGGCCCGTACCCGGGGACTGCGGGCGCGAACCCACGCGGCCCGCAACATGGCGATCCCTTCCGGCCCGCCATGGCCCGCGTCCACAAACACCGCCTCACCGGAGTTGGCCACCAGGTACACGTTGGTATCGCTGGCAGGCGGCAGCGTGGGCGACGGCACGGGCACCATCCACACCCCTTGGGCCTCCAACACCGACCGTAAAATTTCGGGTGTATCGGTCTCAAACACTTCCTCCCGCCGGGCGCCGGGACGGCTAAAGCGGGACCACGCCTCGGCTGCGCTGCCGCACGACGCCAGTTGCTCGAGCCACGCGCGCGTCGGACGCATCAGGCGCACGCGGCCCGCCTTTTCCTCCGCCAGCGCGTCCTTGGGCGCGATCCACTCGCCCAGCGCCACCTCGCCGTCTTCCGGGCGCGGTTCGGGCTCGACAGCGCCCGTCATGTCCGCCATGAAAAACAGCGTATCGAAACGGCGCTGGGCCGCGGGCGGGGTCACCCAGCGGCCCATGTAGGCAAGCCGATCCCCGGCCAGCCGCCAGCCGTGCCGGCGCAAAACTTCGGCCAGAGAAAACTCGTGGTTGACGATGGCCCTCCTGGCTCCGGCCAGCGCCTCGCGGTGCACCGCCCTGCCCTCGGGCATCCAAAGCGGTCGCCCGGTCTCGTCCCGGGCCAAGAGGATCCCGATTTCCTCAAACAATTCCCGGATGGCCGCCGCGACGGAGGCTGCCCGGTCGGGAGGCAGCCCTGCGGCCGCCAGCTCCTCCGGACGCTCCTCGGCCAGGGCCCGGTCCTGCTCGTCCACCGAGCCCCCCGGAAAAACGTGATACCCCCCCGCAAAGCGTAGCGCGTCCGACCGCCGGTCTCTTTACACATCT
>LZRQ01000243.1 GCA_002159155.1 Firmicutes bacterium ZCTH02-B6 | reverse complement strand
GTACGGGACGCTGGCGCGGGCGGCCGCGGCGCGGCCCGTCAAGGTGGGCGTCATAGGGTCGCTCACGGGCGCGGTCAGCGTCTGGGGCCGGGTGACCCGGGACGGAGCAACCCTGGCCGTCGAGCAGATCAACGCCGCCGGCGGCATCCTGGGCCGGCCGGTGGAGCTCATCGTGGAGGACGACGCCTCGGCGCCCGACACCGGCGTGCGGCGCGCCCGGAAGCTGGTGCTCGAGGACAACGTGGACGTCCTCATCGGCGTCAACCACAGCGGCGTGCTGCTTTCCATCCTCGAGCAGCTGCCGTCCCTCAACAAGGTGCTCATCGGCACCTGCGCCACCAGCGCCGAGGCGACGGTGCAGCGGTTCAACAAGTACATCTTCCGGGTGCACAGCAACTCGGACCAGGAGGGCATGGCCGGCGCCCTGTACGCGGCCGGGTTTCCCTACCGCCGGTGGTCGGTCATTGCTCCCAACTACGCCTACGGCTACGAAACCTGGGGGTCGTTCATCAGCTACCTCAAGCAGCTGCGGCCGGACATCCAGATCCTGGACGTCCAGGCGTGGCCGGCCTTCGGCGCCCCCGATTTCACCAGCCACATCACGCGCCTGCGGGCGGCGCGGCCCGAGGCGGTGGTGAGCGCCATGTGGGGCGGCGACGCGGTCAACCTCATCCGGCAGATGCGGCGCTTCCGCTTCCTGGACGGCATCGCCCTCTTCTCGCCGGCGGCGCTGGCGCTGGATGTGCTGTACGCGCTGGGCGAGGAAGTGCCCGAGAACCTGCACAGCAACGCGCACGGGTATTGGTTTGAGGCGCCGCAAGCCGGGCGTGAGCAGGCCAACCGCACCTTTGTGGAGGCCTACTACGCCCGCTTTGGCGAGTACCCGCACTCGACGGCCCACGCCACCTACACGGCCGTCTGGACGTTCAAAAAGGCGGCGGAGCTGGCCGGCACCACGGACACCGACCACCTCATCGCGGCCCTGGAGGGGCTGGAAGTGGACTTCCCGGGCTACAAGGGCTACATCCGCAAAGAAGACCACCAGGTCGTCCACGACCAGGCGTGGGGCCGCACCGTGGCGGCAGGCGAGTTGCCGTTCAAGCGGCGCATCGCGGACCTGCGCTGGTTCAAGGGCGAGGACATCACGCCCAGCGTCGAGCAGGTTTTGCGCCTGCGCGAAAGCGGCCAGCAGCCCGAGTACTACCGCTACATCATCGGTGCGTGAAACCTGGGCGCACGGTCGAAAGGCGGGGACAACCATGAACGGGCTTGTGCTTGCGACCCTGCTCGGCCACGCCGGCCACTTCCACCACGCGGTGGAAGCGGCCGGCACCCTGGCCGGTTCCATCGACTGGCAGCTGTACGGTACGCTGTTTCTCAACGGGCTCAGCCAGGCGTCCCACATGTACCTGGTCGCGGTGGGGCTGTCGCTCATCTTTGGCGTCATGCGGGTGCTCAACCTTGCCCACGGCGCCCTGCACATCGCGGCGGTGTACATCGGGCTTTCGATCATCGCCCTGTTGGGCAACTGGTGGTGGGCGCTGGTGCTGGCGCCGCTGGCGGTGGCGGTCACCGGCGCGCTCATCGAAATCGGGCTGCTCCGGCCCATGTACCGCCGGCCGCCCACGTACGTGCTCATCCTCACCTTTGGGCTGGTGCTCATCATCCACGACCTGCTCAAGCTCGGCTGGGGCGTGGACTACAAGATCCTCCCCGAGCCGCCCATCCTGCGGGGCGTCGTGGACGTCTTCGGCATCGTGTACCCGATTTCTTACCTGTTCAGCATCGTCGTGGCCGCGGCGTTGGGGCTGCTGCTCTGGCTCTTCCTCAACCGGACGCGGCCCGGGCGCATCATCCGGGCATGCGCCGAGGACCGGGAGATGGCGGCGTCGTTGGGCATCAACGTGCCCGTGGTTTACACGGCCGTTTTCACGGCGGGAGCGTTCCTGACCGGCTTCGGCGGGGTGCTCATGGGGACCATCATGGCCACCCACGCCCCGGAGGCCTTTGAAACCATGCTTTACGCCTTTGCCGTGGTGGTCATCGGGGGGCTCGGGAGTCTCGGCGGCGCGGCGTTGGGCTCTTTCCTCGTGGGGCAGCTCAACGCGTTCGGGCTCCTTGTGGCTCCCGAATGGAACATGGCGTTCATGTTCCTGGCCATGGCCTTGGTGCTGATCCTACGGCCTCGGGGACTTATGGGCCAAGGGGGGGCGGCGTGATGGCCCCCACGAGCAGGGTTGGGATCGCGCTGTTGGGCGCGGCGGCCATCTTGCCGCTGGGCCTGCGGGAGTTTCACGTGCACCTTTTGACCGAAATCCTGATCCTGGGCCTGTTTGCGGTCGGGTTCAACCTGCTGTTTGGCTACACGGGGCTTTTGTCGTTCGGCCAGGCCGCGTATTTCGCCGCCGGCGCCTACGTGTGCGCCCTGTGGCTTAAGGGGCCTTGGCCGTCGCTGCCTATAGGGCTGGTGCTCGGGGCCCTGTTGGCCGGTGCGGCGGCGCTGGTCGTGGGCTGGCTGTGCGTGCGCCGGGATGAGATCTACTTTGCCATGGTGACGCTCGCTTGCGCGCAGCTCATCTACGTGGCCATCTGGCGCTGGCGCACCGTGACCGGCGGCTCCGACGGCATCGGCGGCATCCCTCGTCCGGCCTTGGACCTGGGCGTTGCCGCGCTGGACCTGTCGCGGACGCTCCACTTCTACTACTTCACCCTGGCCGTTGTCACCGCGGCGCTGTACGTCCTCTGGCGCATCACCCGCTCGCCCTTCGGCCTGGCTCTGCGGGCGGTGAGAGACAACCACCGCCGGGTGGATTACCTGGGCCTGCCCATGCGGCGGTACCGCTTGGCGGCCTTTGCGGTGTCCGGCGTGTTTTGCGGCCTGGCGGGCGCCCTTTTCGCACCGTACCAGGGCACCATCACCCCGGCCGTCGCCGACTGGCTCTGGTCGGCGGAACCCGTGATGATGACGCTCCTTGGCGGCCCGGGGGTCTTTCTGGGGCCCGTTTTGGGTGCGGCCGTCATCACGTTGCTTAAGGACTTTGTCGCTTCCGCGACCGAGTACTGGCCCCTGATCGTAGGGACGGTCGTGGTCCTCCTGGTGCTCTTCCTGCCGGGCGGCGCCGGCGGCGCGGTGCGGGACGCGGTCGCCCGCCGACTCGCGGCAGGGCGCGTTGAAACCGGCAGCGCGGCCAGCTCCCGGGCTGCGGGTCTTGACGCCGGCAGAGCGGTCGGTACAGGGGCGGCGGTTCTTGACGCCAGCAACGGTGTTGGCGCAGGAGCAGCGGTTCTCGAGGGCAGCGGCGGTGTTGGCGCACGAGCAGCGCTTCTCGAAGCTGGCACCGGTGTTGGCCCAGGAGCACCGGGTCTCGAAGCCGGCAGCAGTGTTGGCGCCAGGGTTGAGGGCACGGCGGCCCCTGCGCCCCCGGGGAGGCGGTCTAGATGACGGCGCTCCTTAAGACGGAAGGCCTGTGCAAGCGCTTCGGCAGCGTCCGGGCCGTGGACGGCGTTGACCTGGAGGTCCGGGAAGGCCAACTCACCGCGGTCATCGGCCCCAACGGGGCGGGCAAGACGACGCTGTTTCACCTGGTGACCGGCGCCATCGCGCCCGACGCCGGGCGCGTGCATTTCGCCGGGCGGGACATCACCGGCTGGCCGCCTGCGGCCATCGTGCGGGCGGGCCTGGCGCGCACGTTCCAGATCACCAGCGTCTTTCCGGAGCTCTCGGCGCTGGAAAACGTCCTCCTCCCGGTCTTGGCCCAGCGCCGGGAAACGGCGCGCCTCTGGGGCTCCTACGCCGGGCACCCCGCCCGGGACGCTGCGCTGGAGCTCTTGGACCGGGTCGGGCTGGTCGCCCAGGCCCACCGCCCATGCGGGCAGCTGTCCCACGCGGACCAGAAGCTGGTGGAGGTGGCCATGGCGCTGGCCACCAGGCCCCGCCTGCTGCTGCTGGACGAGCCGGCGGCGGGGCTTGCCCCCGGCGAAACCGAGCGGGTCATCGGCTCCCTGCGGGACATGGTCGCCGCGGGCGGCGTCACGGTGGTGCTCATCGAGCACGACATGGACATCGTGTTTTCCATGGCGGACCGGATTGTGGTGCTGCACCAGGGCCGGGTGTTGGCCGACGGCACGCCCAGTGAGATCCGCGCGAACCCCGCCGTCAAGGAGGTGTACCTGGGTGGAACCTTTGCTGGCCGCCCGTGACGTGCACGCGGCCATCGGCGCCAGCCGCATCCTGCACGGCCTCTCCCTCCAAGTTGGCCGCGGCGAGGTGGTAGCCCTGGTCGGACGCAACGGGGCGGGCAAGACGACGGCCCTGCGTACCCTCATGGGGCACGTGCGTCCCTGGCAAGGCCGTATCCTCTGGCAGGGCCAGGACATCACCCGCTGGCCGCCCCACGCCCGCGCGCGGGCCGGGCTGGCC
>LZRQ01000242.1 GCA_002159155.1 Firmicutes bacterium ZCTH02-B6 | reverse complement strand
CCTTTAACCCGCTGTCGCCGCTGATGGGCCGGGCGCCCGCCCGCACGAACTTCATGCCGTTGTACTCCGGCGGGTTGTGGCTGGCGGTGACCATGATCCCGCCGTCGAGGCCGTAGTGGAACGTGGCGAAGTAGACCTGCTCCGTGCCGACCATGCCGATGTCCATCACGTCCACGCCCGAGTCGGCGAGCCCCTCGGAGAGCGCCTGGACGAGCCCCTCCCCGGAAGGCCGCACGTCCCGGCCGACGCAGACGCGCCGGGGCTGGACCACCGCCGCATAGGCGCGGCCGATGCGGTAGGCCAGCTCCTCATTGAGCTCTTCGGGGACGATGCCCCGTACGTCGTAGGCTTTGAAGCACTTAAGCGTCTCAGGCAAGACTGCTGCCCGCCCCCCTCCCCGGTGTCAGCCGCCCTGCCCGGGCATGGCTTCCACCAGTCGCTTAATATCTTCGGCCCGGTCCTTGCGGGCCACCAGCGTCCGGTTTCCCGACCGGACGACGATCAGGTCTTCGACGCCGACCAGGGCCACCACCTCGGCCCCGTCCTCGCAAAACACCACGTTGCCGGCGGCGTCCAGCGCGTGCACGACGCCCCGGGCCGCGTTGCCCGCGGCGTCCCGTTGGAGAAAGTCGGCCAGAGCGGTCCAGCCGCCCACGTCGCTCCAGCTGAACGGCGCCGCGACCATGTAGACGTCGCCGGCCTTCTCCATGATCCCGTAGTCCACGGAGATCTTGGGCACCCGGCCAAAGGCCGTTGCGAGCTGCTCCTCCCATGCGGGGGTGTCCACGTGGGCCGCGAGGGGAAACAGCAACGCCGCGTGCTCGGGCAAGTGCCGCTCCACGGCGGCCAGAAACGTGTCCGCCGCCCAGATGAACATGCCGCTGTTCCAAAAGTAGCCGCCATCCCGCACGTATTGTTCCGCGGTTTGCCGGTCCGGCTTTTCCCGGAACTGGGCAACCCGAAAGTGCTGGAGCCGGGCCGTTGCGGTGTCCTCCTGCGGGGGCTGCACCGGCTCGCCGGCGCGCAAGTACCCGTAGCCGGTGGCCGGGTACGTGGGCCGGATGCCAAAGGTGTACAGCCGCCGGGTGCCGCGGGCCGCGGCCGCGGCGGAGCGCACGGCCCGGTGGAACTCTTCCGCCGGCTCAATCACGTGGTCGGCCGGCAACACCACCATCACCGGGTTTCCGAAGCGGCGCCGGCAGACGACGGCCGCCAGCGCAATGGCGGCCGCGGTGTCCCGTGCCTGCGGTTCGCCGATGATGTTGCCCGCGGGAAGGTGGGGCAATTGCGCCCGCACCTGCGGTACAAACCGGGCGGCGGTCACGACCAGGGTTCGCTCGGGCGGCACCAGTCCCTGCAGGCGATCCACCGTAGCCTGCAACAGCGTCCGGTGGCCAAACAGGGGCAGGAACTGCTTGGGGCGCTCCGCGGTGCTCACCGGCCAAAACCGGGTGCCGCTGCCGCCGGCGATGACTACTGCGACCAGATCAGGCTTCATGCTCGGTCACCTCGCTGGGACCGTCGTGCGGCCGTCGCTGCGCCCAACCAGCGCGGGACGCCGGTGGTCGATCCATCCTTGGGCGGGCTGTCCGCCGGCCTCGAGCCGCAGCCGCTCCAATGCGGCCCGGGCCAGCAGGAAGCTGATGACCGCTTCCGCCCCCTGGTTGGCGCTGGGACCATCTGCCTCCAGGCCGTCGCTGACCGCGCCCGTTGCGGTTTCCAATAGCGGGCGACCGATGCGGTTGCGCCCGAGAAACCACACGAAGGCGTCCCGTGCCCGCTGGGCGTAGCCGGGTCGCCGCGTCACCGCATAGGCGGTGACCAGCGCCTCCACCAGGTAGCCCGCGTCGATGGGCTGCTGGCCAAAGACGGCACGCGGTCCACCGCGGACCGCCCAGCCGTCATTGCCCACCAGATCCAGGTGCTCGCCGTTCCAAAGGAAGTTCCAGAGGAACTCCAAGCTCTGCTGGCCGATGAGGCGGAATCGCTCCCGCCCGGTCGCCACGTAGGCGAGGAACATCGCCTGGCACAGGATGGCGTTGCCGTAGGTCAGCCTATCGTCAAACCACTCCCAGCCAGGGCGGGCATACCGCTCGAAACGGGCCGCGAGGCTGTCCGCCAGCCGCTCAATCAGGGCGTTCCAGGGAGCAGCCTCCTCGGGCGTCTCGACGGACGCGGCGTACGGGCAGGCGCCGCACACCGCGTACGCCTGGGCCCTCGGGTGGTGTAGATTCTCCAGGTGAGGTCGCGCGGCCTGCATCATCTCGCTGGCCAGGCTGCGCATGCCCGCATCGGGAGCGCTTTTGGCCACGTGCCCCAGCCCCCACGCGACACGGCCTTGAGTGTCCTCGCTGCCGATCTCATCCATGAAGCGGCGGTCGTAGCCGACAAAGTTGTGGAACGCGCCGTCCGGGCGCTGGGCGTACCTGAGGAAACGCAGGTACCGATCGGCCAAGTCCAGCCCGTCTCGGCGCCGCAAACGGGCGGAGAGCTCCATCAGCACCACCAGCGCCCGGCCCGCATCGTCCGCGCTGTAGCCGAAGCGGGGATCCGGCACGCCGTAGCTCGCATGCTGCAATAGCCCTGTATCGTCCGTCAACCGCCGCAGGTGATCGAGCCGGATCGGCGCCTCGTCCCAGCGCAGCAACGCACCTTCCTGGGCGCTTGTGTCCCCGCGCGGTGCGGGGTTGAACGCCGGGGCAGCCGCGGCAGCCATGGGGCGCGCCGTCTCCGCCAGCAGGCGCAAGTATTGCTCAGCCACCGCCGGCCAGCGCATGCGGCGGCCAAATTCGCGGGCCGCCCGGCTGATGCGCTCGTACTCCTCCCGATCTTCCACCAGCCTCCGCACCGCCTTGGCCAGCGCCGGCGAGTCGCCAAAGGGCACCAGCACCCCGCGCCCCTCCGCGAGCAGCTCCCGGGCATACCAGTAGGGCGTTGAGACGATGGGCTTGCCCATGGCCAAGGCGTAGCTGAGCGTCCCGCTCACCACCTGCTCTTCGTTGGGGTACGGCGTGACGTAGAGGTCGCTGGCGTGGATCCAGCGCAGCAGCGTCTCCTGGTCGACGTACTCGTTGACGAAGCGCACGTGTCCGTCGATGTCCAGCTCCCGAACCCGCTCCTCCAGCGAACGGCGGTAAACGTCGCCCTCCCAGCGCAGCACTTCCGGATGGGTGGCCCCCAGGACCACGTAGAGCACCTGGGGGCAGCACGCCGCCACTTGGGGCAGCGCGTCCAGCATCATCTCGATCCCCTTGTTGCGGCTGAGGAGACCGAAGGTCAGGATGACCAGGCGCCCCTCCAGGCCCAGCTCGCGCTTGACGACCCCAGGCTCGACTCCGGGCGGATCGGGCACCCCGTGGGGAATGAGGTGGACTTTGTCTGCGGGCGCGCCGTAGGTGCCCACCAGGATGTCCCGGGCCACCTGGCTCATGACCACGAGCCGCTGCGAACGGCGGATGAGCTCCAGCGTCACCTCCCGGTACTCGGGCGCGGGACGCCGGATCACGGTATGCAAGGTGGTGACCACGGGCTTCTCCAAGAGGCGGAGAAACTCAAACAGATACGCTCCCGCCTCCCCGCCGAACAGGCCAAATTCATGCTGGAGGGACACCACATCAATGGGCGCGCGATTGACGAAGGCGGCCGCTTCCCGGTAGTCCTCCAGGCGGTCGCGGCGGATGAGCCGCACCGCTTCCGGCGGGTAAGCCAGCGCCTGGTGGGAGTTGTGCAGCGCGATGACCTGGAACGGCTTTCCCGACGCGGACGCGAGCGCGTGGCCCAGGTCCCGGGTAAAGGTCGCGATGCCGCACCGGCGCGGCGGATACGACCCCACAAAAAGGACACGCAGGGCGGTCTGCATCCCCCTTCACCTCCTGACGACCAAGCGAATCGTGCCGCCTGCGCGGATGGATTTTTATGGACAGACACTTCACCGCACGGCGCCCCGGCGAAATGCTCCCGGGGCACGGATGGACACAAGGCGCAACTCCAGGCGAACGAGCGCCTGACGGGTGCGCCCGAATCGAGGCGCGGCCCGAGTCGGCCGCGGAACGGTCGGATGGGCCCACGGCCTTTGCTGCCATGGCTGCCGGCAACACGGCGGCGGACCTGCTGCGAATTGAGCTATGGTGCTTAGTGCAGGGCCTTGTTTAGCACTCGCTTGTGGAGACTGCTGACAATTCCAGTGTAACGTTCCCTGCGGGGCGGGTCAACCCGGGCCAAGGTCCCGGGATGCCCGCCCAAGGAAGACTTGAAAGAGGTCCGGCGGCTAGTCGCCGTGCCGCTCCCGCAGGCGCGGCGACAGGCGCAGCATGAGGTGCACCCGCTCAAACTCGGCCAGCCACTGGCTGGTCGCCTCCTGCAGGAGATCGTCGCCGGGCGGCACGACGCCCACCGGGCAAGCGGGTCCGAGCTGGTCCTTGGCCATCTGC
>LZRQ01000241.1 GCA_002159155.1 Firmicutes bacterium ZCTH02-B6 | reverse complement strand
CTCCTATCCCCTGCGGCGCGCCTGGAAGCCCCGCCGCTCCAACTCCGCCAGGGCCTGCTCCAAGTCGTCGTCGGTGGCAAAGGCGAGCCGCAGGGTGCCGCCCTCGCCCTCCCTCACCCGCAGGATCTCGATGTCCTTTATATTGATCCCCTTCGCCGCGATGCACCCGGTCACCTCGTGGATCGCGCCCGGGCGGTCTACCAAATGTACGACAAGCTCGCGCATTGGGCTCAGAATACCTTTACGGTGCCGCGGCAGTTGCTCCCGCACCGCGCGCGCCTCGGCCATGTGCTGCGTGAGGGCCTCCTCGTCTCCTGCCGCCACCGCCCGGCGCGCTTCATCGAGCGCTGCGCGAAACAGGTCGATCATCTCCAGGATTGGCCCTCGGTTGGTCAGGCAGATGTCCCGCCACATGACGGCGTCCCCCGAGGCAACCCGGGTCGTGTCGCGAAAACCGCCGGCCGCCAGGGCCAGCACACGCGGGTCTTGCTCGGCTACGCGGCCGACGGCCAGTACGAGGGCGGTGGCGATCAGGTGCGGCAGGTGGCTAACCGCGGCCACCGCCCGATCATGCTGTTCAGCATCGAGGATCAAAGGCTGGGCGCCGACCGCCTCCACTAGCGCCAGCACCCGAGAGACTCCGGGCTGATTGGGGCGCAGCGGGGTCACGATGTAGACGGCGTTTTGGTAGAGGTACGGGTCGGCTGCCTCGAGGCCGGTGCGCTCCGACCCGCACATGGGATGGCCGCCCACGTATTCAACTCCGGGTGGCAGAAGGGGCGGCAGCGTGCGGCAAAGCTCCGCCTTCGTGCTGCCGACATCGGTCACGACGGTTCCCGCGGCCAGGGCTGGCGCCGCCTCAGCCACCAGGGCCGCGATGGTGCGCACCGGCGTCGCGAACACGACCACGTCCGCACCACGGACCCCATCTCGGAGGTCGGTGGTGCCCCCATGCACTGCCCCGACGCGCACAGCCTCCGCTACGGTGTCGGCCCGGCGGGCGATCCCCCACACGCGGTCGACGCCTGGGGCACGGCAAAGGGCCATCCCCATCGAGGCGCCCATCAGTCCAAGCCCGACGATGGCAACGGATAAGGCCACGTTAAGCCATCGCCGGCGTCAGCTGGCGCCCCAGCACCGCCGCGATGGCGCTCACCTCCCGCATGAGGTCGCGGAACTTCTCGGGCTTCAGCGACTGCTGCCCATCGGACACCGCCTCCTCCGGTCGCGGGTGTACCTCCACGATGAGCCCGTCTGCGCCCGCGGCCACCGCCGCCCGCGCCATGGGGATGACGTAAGGCCACTTGCCGGTCCCGTGGGAGGGATCGACGATGATGGGCAGATGGCTTAAGTGCTTCACCACCGGCACGGCGTTGAGATCGAGGGTATTGCGGGTCGCGGTTTCAAAGGTGCGGATGCCCCGCTCGCACAGGATCACGTTTGGGTTACCGGCGCTCATGACGTATTCCGCCGCCATGAGCCACTCCTCAATGGTAGCGGCCAGCCCCCGCTTGAGCAGGACCGGCTTGCCGGCGTGCCCTACTTCTCGGAGCAAGGGGAAATTCTGCATGTTGCGGGCGCCGATCTGCAGCACGTCCGCGTAAGAGGCGACCAGCTCCACGTCCTGGGGATTCATGACCTCGGTGACGATGGGCAGCCCGGTGCGCTCCCTGGCCAGAGCCAAGAGCTTGAGACCTTCCTCCGCCAACCCTTGGAAGGAATATGGCGAGGTGCGCGGCTTAAAGGCGCCTCCCCGAAGCATCGACGCACCGGCTTCCTTCACCGCTCCGGCGACGGTGAGGATCTGCTCTTCGCTTTCCACGGCGCACGGACCCGCAATGACCGTCAAGGTGTCGCCCCCGACCTGCACCGGTCCGACCGATACCACCGAAGGCTCGGGGTGAAATTCGCGCCCGGCCAGCTTATACGGCTGGAGGATGTGAACGATCTTTTCCACGCCCTCCATGGCCTCGATCTGTTGCACCCGTTCGGGTTTCTTGTCACCGATAGCCCCGATCACCGTGCGCTCCACGCCGCGGGACAAGTGGACCGCGAAGCCCATCTCCCGCAGCCGCTCCATGATCCGCTGTACGTCGTCGTCACTGGCTCCTCTGCGCATTACCACGATCACCGCGACAACTCCTCCCTCCAAGACCCGTGGCCGCTGTTCGCAAACGGCCGGCCCAGCACCGCGGCCAGAGCCGCGAAGAACCGCTCGTTTTGCTCGGGCGTGCCGATGGTAACCCGTAAGTGGGTCGGCAACCCAAAGGCCGCCCCTGCCCGCACGATCACGCCGCGCCGCAACAACTCTTGAAACACCGCCCGGCTATCGCGGCCGATGTCGATCAGGATGAAGTTGGCTTCCGTGGGCACGTAACTGAGGCCTAGCTCCTCCAAGCGGCGGTAAAAGTACCGCTTGCCCTCCTGGTTGGTCCGCTGGCTTTCCCGGACGTGCCCCTCGTCCGCCAAGGCTGCCAGGGCGGCCGCTTGCGCGAGGGCATTGGTCTGGAACGGCTCCTGCACCCGCCTGAGCTCGGCGATGACGTTTGCAGGCCCCATGCAATAGCCGACTCGCAGGGCGGCAAGGCCATAGATCTTGGAGAAGGTTCGCAGCACCAGGACGTTGTGCGCGGGATCCTCGACCCACCGCCGCCCTTGGACGTTTTCCGGGTGCTCAACGTATTCGTAGTACGCTTCGTCCAGCACCACGAGCACCTCGCGGGGCACCCTTTTCATGAAGGCGCTGAACTCCGCCTCCGTGACGACGGTGCCCGTCGGGTTGTTGGGATTGCAGATGAACACCGCCTTGGTGCGCGGGCCGATGGCGGCCGCCATGGCCTCGAGGTTGTGGCGCATGTCTTTGAGCGGCACGAGCACTTCCCGCGCGCCCATCAGCCGCGCCGCAAAGGCGTACTGGCTAAAGGTCGGCTGTGCACACACGATCTCGTCGCCGGGCTCGAGGTAAGCTTCGGCCAACAGCTTGATGATCCCATCCGAGCCGTTGCCCACCAGCAGCTGCTCCATGGGTAGACCGAGCTTGCGGCTGAGCGCCTCCCGCAAAGCACTCGCCGAGCCGTCCGGGTAAATGTGCAGCTGCGACAAGGCATCCCGCGCCGCTTCCATCGCCTTTGGCGAGGGGCCCAACGGATTTTCGTTGGACGCGAGTTTGATGATGTCCGTCAGCCCCAGTTCCCGGCGCACTTCGTCGATGGGTTTGCCCGGTTCGTACGGCTCGATCCGGGCAATGGCGGGTCGCGGCCGCGGACCTACGTAGGCGCTGCTCGCCAGCGCGCCCTGGCCCTCAGATGCGCCCGCCGGCGTCGCCCCGGTGTCAGGGACAGCCCCGTTACCCGGCAAGTCCGGGCGCAGAGCGCGCGCTTCCCGCAGGTATACGTGGCGCATTTCCTTCTGGCTCTTGGTGGTATTGACATGCATCAGCACCCGGATGCAGCGCGGCTGGCTGCCCGGCACGCCGATCTCCTGCGCGCACAACAACGGCACGTGGTGCAGTCCAAGTTCTCTCGCGGCCAAAGCTGGGAACTGGGCATTCAAATCGCCCGTGACGGTGAAAATGATGCTCGCGATAGACTCGAGCTCGAGCTGGTTTTCCGCGAGGAGCGCCTGCACCAACTCCTTGGTGGCGGCACCGATGGCCTCCGCTGTATTGGCAACGGCCACCGTCGCCCCCCGCAGGCCCCGTACGGCCGTTTCTGGCATGCGGTTCCAGTCCTTTCCGTGCAAACTAGGAGACGGCCCTGTGGGCCAGGCCGACGGCCACTTCGTCCAGGTGTAGAAGGCCGATGCCCAGGAAGATGGCGACCGCGATGTGGTCGTCTTTGCGGGCGATGCCAATCTTTCCGCCGACGCTGAGTCCGACGGCCTTTAGCCCTACCTGCAACAGCGCCTCGTGGGTAGCGCCTGCCACTGCGCCTTCCTCCGCGTGGGTCGGGCTGATGACACCTTCCCGTTTGGCTGCCACCACGGCCCGCTCGATGACCCGGCGCACGGAGCCCGTAAAGTCGCCGCCGAAGTCGACCGCCGTCGCGCGGATGCCTCCGGCGGCCAACGCGCGCTTTTGCGCCTGCTCCTCGGTATGGTCTTCGCTTAGGGATATGAGCAAGGCCGCCCGCGCCACCTTGCGGCTGGTCGGGTCGTTCACCGGCTCCCCCGCCTTACGAGGTGTTCGCTATGCGCCGCGGGCACTTGGTAGAGGCAGTGCCGCATTCGCCGCAGACGCGGAAAGGATTCCATGGAAGGCAAACCGTCCACCTGCCGTCCTGCCGTCCTCCCAAAGGTTGGGCACATTTTACCACGGGAAGTTGAAATTGTAAATCGGGTGGATATGGACCAAGGTGACTATCGTTTCAGGACAATCGCGCGGCGCGCCGCAGAGCGGCCACTTCGGCGTCTGTTAAGAGCCTGCACGCGCCGAGGGGCAGCCGTCCCAAGCGCAGTGGCCCAAAAGCGATGCGCTTAAGATAGAGCACCGGGTGGCCC
>LZRQ01000240.1 GCA_002159155.1 Firmicutes bacterium ZCTH02-B6 | reverse complement strand
GTGCTGTACATGCTGATGCTGGCCGCCGGCGGGTGCTACGACCGGATCGAGTTGAACGAGCTGGCCATCGCGGACATCATGGCCATCGATTTGACCGAGGACGGTTTGCTGCGCGTGTCGATGCAGTTCATCGTGCCCTCGGAGCTCACCAACCCCGGCGGCGTGGGGGCCGGCTCGGGCCTGCGGGACCCTTTTTATGTCATTGAGGCCGTGGGGGAGACGGTGCCCGAAGCCTTGAGCCTGCTGCAGGCCAAGGTGCCCCGGCGGCTGTTTACCTCCCACGTGCGGGTGATCGTGTTGGGAGAAGACCTGGCGCGGGCGGGCATCGGCCCCGTGTTTGACAGCTTGACGCGCATGCGGGAGTTGCGGGTGTCCGCGGACGTAATCGTGACCAAAGGCGAAGGCGCCACTCTCTTGCGGGCGGCGCCGCGCCTCGGCCGGCTGCCGGTGTCGGCCCTGGCCAACATGCTGCACCAGCGCATCGTGCCGACGCGCACCATCCGCCAGGTGGCCATCGCCCTGGCGTCGGACGGGATCGATCCTTTCATCCCCGCCGTAGGTTTGGCCCCGCGTATTGAAACGGAGTTGGAGGCGGGGGTGCGGGCCCAGGAGTTTGAACTGGAGGGCGTTGGAATTTTCCGGGGCGACCGGCTCGTGGGGTTCGCGACCCTTGAGCAGGCGCGGGGATTGGCGTGGCTCGTGAACGAGGCGCCGTTCGCGGTGGCCACCATCCAGTGGCCGCCTGAGGGGGGGCCGCCGTCCCCGCCAGCGGCAAGGCCCGATGTGTCGCCCGAGGAAGCCTTGATCCAGCGGGACGCTCCCCCCGGGTTCGGGCCGGACGCCTTGGGTGGGGGGCTCAAGGAGCCCAACCAGATTTCGCCGCAGGTGCTCAGGGCCAAGGTCGATCTGCGCTCCGAGATCAAGGACGGTCAAGTGGTCATTCATGTGCACGCCCGGGCCGTCGACGACATTGTCACGAATCAGGCGGGCTTGAACCTGATGGATCCGAAAGTCATTCCCGAGCTGGAGAAGGCACTGGCCACCAGCGTCGAGGAGCGCATGCGGGCCATGCTGCGCCTGGCCCAAGAAGAGCTCGAGGCCGATGTGATGGGATTCGGGGCTCTCGTGCGCCGGCAGCATCCAAAGGAGTGGCGCGAGCTGCGCCAGAACTGGCACGCGCATTTTCGCCAAGTGCCGGTGCACATCAGCGTGGAAGTCAAGGTGCGCCGCACGGGGTTGACAGGCAATCCGGCGCCTTTTCGGCCTGAGCAGATGCGGGAGTAAACGAGAGCGGCGGCCATGTCGCAGCCGATCGGCTGAGAGGCATATTGGGCAGAGCAAAGGCGGGTGTGGGCTGTGGCGGCATTGATGGTGTTCCTGTTCGCCCTCATACTGGTCCCCGAGGTGCCGCGCATGGTGCAGCGGCGCCAATGGCCGGAGCTGATCGCCTTCATGGCGCTATGGGCGGCAGGGCTGACCCTGTCGGTGCTCATCGCCCTTGACGTTTACGTTGGCCAGATCACAGAGTTCCTGCGGGGCGTGTTTGAGCCCATTGGAGAGATGTTGATCGGGCCGCCACCGGAGTGAGCGGCCCGTTGGTGGCAGTCGATGTCGCGGTTCGTTCCAGGACGCCTAGGCAACCGCAGCCCCGGCCCGGCGGCGCCGGCCGCTGATGAAGCGGGCGACGGCGGGGCCGACAAGGGCCACAAACGCGATGCTCAAGAGCGTGGCCGAGATGGGCCGGGTGAAAAACACCGAGTAATCGCCCTGGCTGATGGCTAGTGCCCGCCGCAGCTGCTGTTCGGCCAAGGGTCCGAGAATGAGACCGATGATGGCCGGCGCGACCGGAAAGTCGCAGCGGCGCATGATGAAGCCCACAATGCCCACCAAAAACAGCGTCGCCAGATCTACCCACGAGTGGTTGAGGCTGTAGGTTCCCAAGGCGGCGAAGACGAGAATTCCGCCGTACAAGTACGGCGCCGGGATCGACAAGAGGCGCACCCACAAGCCCACCAGCGGCAGGTTGAGCACGAGGAGCATCGCGTTGCCGATGTAGAGGCTGGCGATCAAGCCCCACACCAGGTCCGGCCGGTTTTGGAACAACAGCGGCCCGGGATTGAGGCCAAACTGCTGGAACGCGGCCAGCATGATGGCGGCCGTCGCGGACGTCGGAAGCCCCAACGTCAACAGGGGCACCAGCACGCCGGCCGCGGCCGCGTTGTTGGCCGCCTCGGGCCCCGCCACGCCCTCGATGGCGCCCTTGCCGAACTCATCCTTGTGGCGGCTGAGGCGCCGCTCAAGGGAGTAGCTCAAGAAAGTAGGGATCTCCGCACCGCCTGCGGGCAGCGCCCCCATCGGGAAGCCGAGGAGTGCACCCCGCAGCCACGGGCCCACCGAGCGGCGCCAATCTTCTTTGGTCATCCAGATGGAGTCCTTGACTGGGATCACGTCCGACGCCACCCGGCCATGGCGGGATGCGGCGTAGAGGGCTTCGCCGACCGCGAACAGTCCGATGGCCACGATGACCACGTCGATGCCGTCCAACATCTCGAGCATGCCCAGCGTGTAGCGGGCTTGGCCCGTCTGCAGGTCGATGCCGACAAGGCCCAGCGCCATGCCGAAAAAGAGGCTCGTCATGCCCCGGAGCAGGGACGAACCCAAGAGCGACGTGACCGTCGTAAAGGCCAGCACCATGAGGGCGAAGTAGTCCGCCGGGCCAAACTTGAGGGCCACCTGCACTAGGGCCGGTGCGAGAAACGTGAGCCCGATGGTGGCCAAGGTGCCGGCGACGAACGACCCGATGGCTGCGGTGGCCAGTGCCGCCCCGCCGCGGCCCATGCGGGCCATGATGTTTCCTTCGAGGGCCGTAATGATGGACGCGCTTTCCCCGGGGGTGTTGAGCAGGATCGCGGTCGTCGATCCGCCATACATGCCCCCGTAGTAAATGCCTGCGAACATGATGAACGACCCGATGGGGTCTCTGCCAAACGTGACAGGCAACAGGAGGGCGACGGTGAGCGCGGGCCCGATACCGGGCAGGATGCCGACGATGGTGCCCAGAGTGACGCCCACCAGGGCCCACAGCAGGTTTTCCAAGGTGAGGGCGACGGAAAACCCGTCCAAGAGCATGCCCAGGGTTTCCACGTCATGATCCTCCCAGCCAGAGCAAGATGGGCCTCATGATCCCGGCGGGCAGGCGCAGGCCGAGCCACTGGGTAAAGGCCCAGTAGGCGGTGAAGGAAAGGATGAAGCCGACCAGCACGGCGCGCCCATAGCGCCGGGCGCCAAAGGAGGCAGCCGCCAGACTAAAGAGCACAGTGGACGCCACGATAAACCCGGCCCGGTCCAGGAGCAGGATGTAGACGACTACCGCTGTCGCCGCCAGGGCCACGGAAACCCAGTTGATGGGTGGTTCGGCCGCCTCTCCGCCGGTGGGAACAGCTCTGGCCTTCAGCTGCCGCAAGCCTTGGGCCACAAGACCGATGCCGCAGGCGCCCAGGCCCGTGGACACCAGGAACGGGAAAAACCGGGGCCCGATGTGGGCATAGCTGGGCGAGATGCGGATGCGTAAAGCGCCGATAAAGAAAAAGGCCGCCAGTGCCACCACGCCCAAGCCGAGAAGCAGATCGCGGTTGAGCCAGGCCCAGATGCGCCCTTGGGGATGAAGGGGGGCCGGCCCCTGCCCAACCTCGGCAGGAGCCGGCCCGCTGGTGACATTGCCTTGTTGCGTCATGGGGTCTGTGGGCGTCACGGCGCTAGCCCGATCTCCTTGAGGATCGCGGTTACCCGGGCGTTTTCTTCCTCAACAAAAGCGGTGAAGGCGTCCCCCGCCAGGTAGAAGTCGTTCCAGTTGTTGTCCGCGAGCACTTGCTGCCACTGGGGGCTTGTATGCAGCTGGTCAAAGGCGTTGATGAGGGCCTGCCGTGCCTGGGCCGAGATGCCCGGAGGGGCCACCACGCCGCGCCAGTTGGCGAGCTCAATGTTGACGCCCTGCTCGATCAAGGTCGGGATGTCGATCCCCGGGATCCGCTCAGCGGATGAAATGGCCAGCGCCCGCAGATTGCCCGCCTCGATCTGGGCCGCCCACTCGCCATACCCGGTGACACCGGCGGAGACGTGGCCGCCCAGCATGGCCGCGAGAGCTTCACCGCCGCCGGAGAAGGGGATATAGTTCACGTCCGTGGGAGCGACGCCGATTTCCTTGGCCAGCAGGCCCACCAGAATGTGGTCAACGCCGCCGGCCGAGCCGCCCGCCCACGAGATGGCCCGCGGGTTTTCTTTGAATGCCTGCAGGAGGTCGTCCAGCGTCTGGAAGGGAGAATCGGCCGGTACGGCGATGACCTCGTACTCCGCCGTCAGCCGGGCGATGGGCGTCGTCTGCGCGAGGGAAACCGCCGACTGGTTGGTGATGACGGCGCCGACCATGACGAGGCCGGTGATCATCACCAGATCCCCCGCACCCCGCTCGGTGCTCACCAACCGGGCCAAGCCGATGGTGCCGCCGGCGCCGGGAATGTTAAACGCCTCCACG
>LZRQ01000239.1 GCA_002159155.1 Firmicutes bacterium ZCTH02-B6 | reverse complement strand
TTATCCGGGTGGCCAAGTGACCCGCAGCCATGACCGCCATGACCAGGGCAGCCGGAGCCAGCGAGAGCGTTGAACGGGGCCGACCGGATCCCCACGGACGGCCCTCGTCGCCCTTGACGGTGGCCGCCGCCGTATCCCTGTCTCTGCTCGGTGACTCACTGCTGTACGCCGTCTTGCCCAGTCAAGCCGCAGCGCTGGGCATCCCGCTGGTGCTGGTTGGCGTACTTCTCAGCGTCAACCGCTTTGTTCGCTTCGTCACCAACAGCTGGGCCGGCGCCGTGTACGCCCGGCGCGGCCGGCAACGTCCCTTCTTCCTCGCCATGGTCGGCGCCACGCTGACCACCTTGGCCTACGCCCCGCCGTGGGGTTTCTGGCCGTTCTTGTTGGCCCGCGCCCTCTGGGGCGCCTGCTTTTCCTTCTTGCGCATGGGCCAGATGCTGGCGGTGCTCCAATCGGCCCGCACGGCGGAGCGGGGGCGCCGGCTCGGCCAGGTGCAGGCGGTGTCCCGCATCGGTACGGTCTTTGCCCTCGTTGTGGGAGGATACTTGACCGACCACCTGGGCTATCGTTTTACCATCATGCTTTTCGGCGCACTGACAGCCGTCGGGGCGGCCATTGCTCTGCGGGATTGGTGGACTACCCGGGCTCGCCCAGCGGATGTTTCCGGGCAGCACGAAACGTCTTCCAGCTCGGCGGCCATTCCCGCGGCTGCGCCGGGTGGTCTGGACCCTTCAGACGGCACCGGTGCGGCTGCGGCTCGGGACAACCGTCCGGATGGACATTTCAATCGGCAGGCCGCCGTCATCTATGTGGCCGGGTTTGCCCAGGGTTTCGCAGGTTTCGGGCTGGTGATGGGGACGCTGTCGCTGCTTCTTTTGCAGCGATTTGGCCAACAGGTCGCCGTCCCCGGTGGCGCAGTGGGCGTGGCCACGCTGTCCGGCTGGCTGCTGGGAGTTCGTTGGGTCTTGGAGCTGCTCCTGGCACCGGCGGGCGGCCGGTTGTCCGACCGGCTGGGGCGGCACAGCACCGTGCTGGCCGGCATTGCGCTCCAGGCGGCGTCGCTCTTGGTTCTCGCGCGAGCCACGAGCGCCGGCGCGACCGTGGCGTCGGCCTGCGTGCTTTTTGCCGGGCTGGTGGTTCTGGCCGTGAGCCTGGATGCGACGGCGGCGGACTTGGCGGCGAGGGGCCGGCCGACGGTCCTGATGAGCCGCTACAACACGGCACAGGACTTGGGCGCCGCGCTGGGCCCCTCGGTTGGGTACACCCTCGGCGAAACCATCGGGCTGTCGGGCATGTATGCCGGGTTGGCGGCGCTGTTGGTGGTCGTGGCCGGCCTGTTCGTCGCGAGTTTCCGGGAAGCCGGGCGAACCCCGGCAGCACGCGGGTTAGGCGCCGGCTAGAGACGGAGCGGGCGGATCCGCAGCCGGTCGAGGCCATCGTCTTGACCGTTTCACCTTGATAAAATCTTTACATGTTGATAAGTTAGCGATAGGGATGCGGTGAGGACCGCTTATGAGGTATAAAACCCCTTGGCTGTTTCTTGCAAATCACAGTCGCTTGGTCAAACGGCGCGCGAGCGGGTAGGTCTTTTAAGCAAGAATACGCCCACGACCCCTGAGTAATCATGACTCAGGGGTGAATTGTCGTTGGGCTTCCGTTCGAGTAATGTCTCAATCGATGGGGTGTGGACGGTGTCCAGGAGAGACCTTAGGTGGAATAGTGCAGGTAACGCGACGCCGGAAACCACATGGGTGGTATGTGATAGCGACACGGTTATAGAACGTTTTCGGTTTCTGTTGGTGCGACTGGACGAAGAGATCCGCGACTACGAGTTGGCCGCGGTTCAGGACTTGGATGAAGGGCGTTGCCGCGCCGCTGCGAAGGCTCGTGCCTTGTTGGACGGACCGGGTATGCAGCTAGCACGCGAACTTGAGGCTCAGATACGGCTGGCGGACCCCGCGACCCTACAGGAGATGAAGGAGTCGATCGAGGCTGCCATCGCTTTGGGAGCAATTGCGCGGCGGCGTGACCTTAACAACTGGGAGAATCGGGATCTACTACTCCAGTGGTGTAGGGAGACGCTGCCGTCACTCCGCAGGGCTTTTCGGGATTTGGCCGTCGAGGAAACCGTGTTTGTTCTGGAGAGCCCGGCGATGAACCTGGCACCTCCGGACTGGACAAAAGAGGATGAGTCGAGCTACCGGATGCCAATGGAGGTCCAACCTCTACAATCGATTCATATTGCTGCTGCGTAGTTACCTCCAAATTAGACCGGGGAAGTGACTGCATTCTGAGGTAACTCCAAGAAAGGGAGTTGCCTCATTGCGTATGTTCCGGGGGTGGATCCTCAGTGATATCCGAGGATTACCGGAAACTTGTGGAGTTGGTTCAGCTAGAGCAGCTTGTCCTTACGGAATTGCAGCACCGCCGGGTTGAATCGGAGCTCCGTGTGCCGTTGGCTGTTGCAACGGAATTTCGGGTCGAGCCGGTCACGGTGGAGTCTAGTCGCCTTGTGGCCAGAGCCTATTTTGACTTTCGGGCAAAACCAATCGACCAAGTTAATTGATTCCAAAGCGACCTTCGACGTGGCTTGGATGTCAGATATCAGCTTCAGGGGTTATGAGTGCAAGTGTCAGGTCGCGCCTTTTGTGTCTTGGAGTGGTGGTTTGTCGTCAGGGGCAAGGAGAAAGCTCCAATTCATGCAAGGCACGGTGCTCGAACTTCGGAAGTTGGGTCGTGACAGCAGGAGCTACCTTGTCGACTTAGACCGCAGCGTACAGGATGTGCGCGAGCTGCTCACGGCGGAGAACTTCCTGGAGATAGAGATCATAGATGGTGACCAACTGGAGCTGCTCCTGGCGTGAGCGGAACGGACCTATAAGTGTCGAACTGCTCCGACTGGTCGATCCGGGGTCGCCGTTGATAGCCATCTGGTTCCTGGTAACGCTGCCGGAACCCCAGACGAAGTCACCGATGATATTGACCTTGTGCTCAATGATCAGTATAATATCATGCAACCAAATCGGCGTCGTGTTTGGTCGCTGAATTCTCCGGGCAGGAGAAACGGGGGACCCGTTCCATCGGGGCGAATCCGTGCGGGGCGCCGCCGGCGTGGCGCACGGTAGGGCAAGCACCTCTGGCCCGAGCCCGTCAGCTAACCCCGTAAGCGCGTCAGAGGGAGTCTTGGGTGACGTTTCCATCGGTACACGGGTCCGGCGTGCAGCCGGCCCAGCGCCCGAGGCTTTCTCGGGTCTTTTTGTTGTCCGTGCGGGTCCCAAATCCACAAAAGGAAAGGAGGGAGGCATGACCAGGCGGCCACGGCGCCACCACAAACGAAAAGGAGGCGGCGACTCTTGCGTGGTTGGCTCACGAGGAGTTTCCGAAGCTCGTCGTTGTCGGTGGCTATGTCCGGCAGGTGCTTCACGACGATTTCATTCACGACGGTACTTCTGACCTTCCTCTTTATCGGCTTCTTCCTCAGTGCCCCGGCCGCGACGGCGCAGGCGCAGCCGGTGGTGTTCGTCGACTTCAGCTGGGACAGCGTCCAGGTCCACAACCGCATCGCCGGTTTCATCCTCGAACACGGCTTCGGCATGAGCGTAGACTACTTGTTTGCGGACACGGTGCCGGGCTTGCTGGCCCTCGAACGCGGCGACGCCCACTTGTCCATGGAGATCTGGCGCGACAACATCGCGGACGCCTGGGAGCGGGGGCTTGCCCGGGGACGGTTTGCGGAGCTCGGGCGCAACTTCCCCGACGCCCCGCAAGGATGGTACGTACCCACGTACCTGATCGAGGGCGATCCCGAGCGCGGCATCGAGCCGCGGGCACCGGAATTGCGCTCGGTGACGGACTTGCCGCGGTACTGGGAGCTTTTCCGGGATCCCGAGGTGCCCGGCAAAGGCCGGTTTTACAACGCCCCCACGGGCTGGGTCGTGCACGACCACAACTTGGATAAGCTAGAGGCTTACGGCCTCTTGGACACGTTTGTGCCCTTTGACCCCGGGTCCGACGCGGCGCTGGTGGCCTCCATGGCCGCGGCGTACGAGCGGGGCCAGCCGTGGGTGGGCTACTATTGGGAGCCTACCTGGGTCATGGGGTTGTACGACATGACCTTGCTGGAGGAGCCTCCGTACACGGACGCGTGCTGGGAAACCGACAAGGCGTGCGCCTTTAAACCCGCGGAAGTGCTCATCGGAGCGCACAAACCTTGGATCGACCAGCACCCGGAGATCGCGGAGTTCCTGACCAACTACGAGACGACCCTCGCGCAAAACAACGACGTGCTGGCCTACATGCAGTCCCAGGGCGCGGACACGTTGGAGGCGGCCCTTTACTTCCTGCGCACATACGAAGACGTCTGGACGGCCTGGGTGCCCGCCGACGTGGCGGAGCGGGTACGCACCGCCCTTGAGGGCAGGTGACGGCCGTGGAACCCGAAATGCGAGGGATGGGCGGCACGAGCCATCAGGCCGCCATGGTGGACGCGCCCGCCATTCGCGTGCAAAACCTGTGGCGGGTGTTTGCCCCGCGGGGAGTCTCGGTC
>LZRQ01000238.1 GCA_002159155.1 Firmicutes bacterium ZCTH02-B6 | reverse complement strand
GCTGAGCGCAGCGCCCGGGCCAGCCGGTTGACCCGCCGGTTGAGCTCGGCGTACGTGACGTGCACATAGCCCTCGCCGCCGGGAACCGTCAGCGCAACGCGTTCGGGGTGCATCTGGGACCTCTTGCTCAACCAGAAACCGACCGCCTGCACGGTGCCGGCCCTCCTTCCCCTTGTCCGCCGCCGCACAAAGGTGCTATATGAATCACCTTTCACTTTTTCAAACTACGCTGCCGGGTATAGATTTCCTTCCAAACTCCCCACGATTTTGCCTATTGTACAGACAGGTCAAACGGGGAGCGCAAAGGACCTGCTGCGGCCGTCCCGAACTGTTCCAGATGAAACCAGGCCAAATACGAAAGCGCCGGCGTCCGGACGCGCCTTGAGCCCGCGCTTGTCGGGAGGGATCGCCTTGCCCACTTTTTGGCTGGACGGGCATGTTGCGCTCGTAACCGGCGCCAGCCGCAACATCGGCCGGGCTATTGCCGTCGCCCTGGCGGAGCATGGCGCCGATGTGGCGGTTTGCGCCCGTGACCTAGGTCATCTGCAAGCTGTCGCTGACGAGATCAGGGGGATGGGACGGCGGGCGCTGGCCGTGGCGGCCGATGTGAGCGACCCCGCCCAGGTCGTGGCCATGGTCGGGCAAGTCGAGGAACAGCTCGGCCCCGTCGACATCCTCGTCAACAACGTGGGGGTCCGCCCCAAGCAGTCCGTCCTTGAGATGAGCTTCGACGACTGGGACCGGATCATCCGCGTCAACCTGAGCTCGGCCTTTTACTGCGCCAAGGCGGTCGTCCCCCGCATGGTGGAAAAGCGCACGGGACGCATCATCAACATCTCGGGCCGCAGCGGGTTCAGCGGCCAGGCCGACCGCGCGCACGTGGTGGCGTCGAAAGCCGGCATGCATGGACTGACCAAAGCTCTCGCCCACGAACTCGCGGCCTACGGCATCACCGTCAACACGGTCAGTCCCGGCCACATCGAAACGACCCGCCCGGCGGACTCGCCCCCGATCGCCGATGCCGCCCAGTTGGTAAAAGGCGTGCCGCTCGGCCGCCTCGGCCTGCCGCAGGAGATCGCCGCGGCCTGCGTGTACCTGGCCTCACCGGCCGCGGCCTACGTGACGGGGCAAGTGCTGCACGTCAACGGCGGCGCGTTTATGATCTAATCTTGTCCGCCGCGAAACCCGGCACCGGAGAGAGGACGCGCCGGGATGGGCAGCGAATGCTCAATGGCCTCGGCACGCCTTTCGGGACGCGCCGCGAGCGGCGCCTACCCGTCAAGGTTATGGAGGTAGCCAACAACGCCGCCTTGAGACAGGAGGACACAACGTGGTTCAGGCCGCTCAGCGCGTGCTGCACTTCACCGAATCCGTCATCCGTGAGGTCACCCGGTGGGCCGATGAAAGCGGCGCCCTCAACCTGGCCCAAGGCTTCCCCGACTACGATCCGCCCGCCCTGGTGCTCCAAGCCGCCCAGCGGGCCATCGCCTCCGGGGAAAACCAGTATTCGGTCACGTGGGGCGATCCCCGGCTGCGGGAGGCCATTGCCCGCAAGGTGAGCCGCTTCTGGGGCGTTCCCATCGACCCGCAGCGGCACATCACCGTCACCTGCGGGGCCACCGAAGGCGTGGCCGCGTCCCTTTTGGCCGTGCTCAACCCGGGCGATGAGGTTGTTTTGTTTGAGCCCTTCTATGAGAACTACTTGCCGGTGTCGCACTTGGCGGGCGCCACGGCCAAGTTTGTTCGCCTGGCGCCGCCCGACTACCGGATTGAAGAAGACGCCCTGCGGGCTGCCATTACGCCCCGCACCCGGGCCCTGGTGCTCAACACGCCCGGCAATCCTACCGGCCACGTGCTCTCCGCCGAGGAGCTGGACGCGGTGCGGCAGGTTTGCCTGGAGCACGATCTCATCCTCATCACGGACGAGATTTATGAGCACTTCATCTACGACGGCCGGCGCCACATCCCGCCCGCCACGCTGCCGGACATGGCGGAGCGCACCATCAGCGTGGGCGGCCTTTCCAAGACGCTGGCCATTACGGGCTGGCGCGTCGGCTACGTCATCGCTCCGCCGGAGCTGTCCAACGCGGTGCGCAAGGTGCACGACTTCCTGACCGTCGGCGCGCCGAGCCCCTTGCAGGTGGCGGCGGCCGAAGCTTTAAACGCCCTGCCCGACAGCTATTACACCGAGCTTGCCCACACGTACCAGGCCAAGCGGGACCGCTTCGTCAGCCTGCTGCAGCAGGCCGGCTTCCGCTGCCGGGCGCCGGAAGGCGCCTACTACGTCATGGTCGAGGCGCCCATGCTGGCCGGCCTGGACGACACCTCGGCCGCCCGGGAGCTCATCCGGCGCGTCGGCATCGCGGCCGTGCCCGGCTCGAGCTTCTACGAAACAAAAGAAGCCTCGACCCCGGGGCGGGTACCCCTGCTGCGCTTCGCCTTCTGCAAGAAAGACGAGACGCTGGCCCTCGTGGGCGAGCGACTGGCGGAGATGGCGCGGGCCAGCTGACACCCCTCGCCGCACGCCAGGGCGGCCCGGGTCCTGAACGGAACCCGGGCCGCCCTTGCTTTCTAGTCGCGCATTTCTAACCCCACATCTCTAGTCCCACAGCCCTCCCGCCAGGCGATCGGCCACAGCGACCAGTGCGGCGGTGCCGAGGATGAAGACCACTGAGGCGGCCGCGATGACGGGCGAATACGAATACCGCAAGGACGCAAACAGCTCGATGGGCAGCGTCACCACGGTGAATCCGGCCACGAGAAACGCCACAATGTACTCATTGAGCGACAGGATAAACGCCAGCAACGCGCCGGCGAACACGTCCGCCCGGATCAGCGGCAGCGTGACGGTGCGCAGCACGACGCCCGGCCGCGCCCCCAAGTTCATGGCCGACTCCTCCAGCTCTTTGCCCACCTTTTTCAGGCCCGTCGAGATGAGCATGAGCGGGAACGGAGCGTTGAACACCGCGTGGGCGATGATCAGGTTCTCGATGCGGCCGGAGAAACCGATCGCGTAGAAGAAGGACACGTACGCCACGCCCATAATGACCGGCGGCAAAAACAGGGGCAACATCCCCAGCCGCCGCCACAGCTCCCCAAAGCGCACGGGGTAGCGGTCGAGCACCAGGGCGAGAATCAGGGCCATGGCCGTCGCGACGAGGCTGGAAGCCAACGCCACCACCAGGCTGTTGCGGATGGCCTCCAGCCACTGGGAGCTGGTGAACAACGTTTCGTACCAGCGCCAGCTGAAACCCTGGGGCGGGAAGGTCATAAACCGCCCGGGGTGGAACGAAACGGCCGCAAGAATCAAGAGCGGCACGGCCAGGAAGACGAGGACCAGCCAAAAGGCTAGCCGGACCGACCAGACGATGGGGTCCCGGTAGCGCACCCCACGACCCGTCACCGCCGCTCACCCCCATCGACTGCCACCCGGCTGCCCGCGTACGGATGGACCCGGGCCGTGCCGACCAGCCGACCGGTCCCGTAGGCCAGCAGCCCCAGCACCGCCAGCAGGATGACCGACATGGCCGCGCCAAAGGGCACATTGGATTCGTTCATCACTTGGTTGGTGATGATGACCGGCATCGTCCACTGGGCGGGCTGTCCCAGGATGCTCGGCACCACGTAGTTGCCCATGGTCAGGAGAAACACCATCACCGCCCCCGCGGCGGCCCCGGGCAGCGACAAGGGCAGCACCACGTGCACGAACGTGCGCCACGGCCGCGCCCCCAGGTTCATGGAGGCCTCCTCCATGGACGGGTCGATGGCTTTGAGGGAGCCGTAAAGCGATAGGATCATGAAGGGCAGGAAGACGTACATGAGCCCCACGACGGTGGCCACCGGCCCCGGCGCATAGCCGACGGGCCGATCCGTCAAGCCCAGCCATGCGAACACCTGCCCGATCCCGCTGGTGGCCGACAAGAGCACCGACCACGCGTAAGACCGCACCACGTAGGTCAGCCACAAAGTGCCGATGGCCAACGTCAGGCCCAGTTTGCGCCAGAAAGGCGACGCCAGCCGGACCAGGAAGTAGGTGAAGGGGTAGCCGGCCAGGAGGCACAACACCGCGTTCAGCACCGAAATTTCAAGGGTATAGACGAGCCGGTCCCGGTACAAGCCGCGCGAGAAGGCCCGGACGTAGTTTTCCAGCGTAAACGCCGGCTCCCAGCCCGCCCCCGGGATGTTGCGGTAAAAGCTCACCACGACCAGCATGATGAGGGGGACAACAAAAAAGACGATCAGCATCCCGACGGGAAACACCAAAAGCGCCCTGGCCCAGCGCCCGGTGCGTTCCGCCGGGACCGGCGCGCTCCCCGCCTGCCCGAGAGCGGGCTCCACCACCGGTTGGCCCTTGCTCATTGCCACAGCACCCGGGCCTCCCCCGGCTCCACCCGCACCACGACCTCGGCCCCTTGCGCCAAGGGCGGCGCCGCCTGCCCCCGCTGGTAGGTGCAGATGAGCTCCCGGCCTGCAGCGGTGAACAGGTGATATTCCACCAGCTCGCCGACGAACCGGATCATGTCGACGGTGACGGGGATGGCGCCCGCC
>LZRQ01000237.1 GCA_002159155.1 Firmicutes bacterium ZCTH02-B6 | reverse complement strand
CGGTCGTCCAAAGCCCAGGCAAACATCGGCCCCCTCGGGCCGTCCACGACGCACTGGCGCCGCACGGCCTCTTTGACCTGTGCGGCGCGCTGATGAGCGCGCCATTCGCCCAGGCTATCGCCACGGTGCCGCTTGAGCGGCGCCAAAGCCCGCCAAGCCCGCCACGCCAGGGCGTTGTTGTAGGTCAAGTACGGGTGTGTGACCGGATCGTCGGTGGGCGACAGGAACGTCATATACAAGTGGCGCTCGGGGTGACGGTGGCGCTCGAGAAGCTGCTCTAGCCACATGGCCCCGTCAAAGACGCGCTTGGTGCCGCCGAGCCCGGTCTCCTCCAAGATTCCCCAGTCTTCGGTGGCCCGCACGTATTGCTCCAGCGCCAGCAAGTAGGCGCACAGCTCGTCCAGCTCAAACCCGGGGTAGAGGACTGTGCCGTCGATGTAGAGGCTGTGGACACCCGCGTTGCGCAGGTAGCGGCCGAAACCCGCCAACACCATCTCCCGCGCCCGATCGGGATCGGTCAGGAGCGCTCCCGGGAAACTCCATAAGAAGGCGTCCCGCGCCCAAAAGGCGGCGCTCACGTAATACCTGGGCGAGCGGGAAGTGACCATCACCAGTTCCTCGGTGTCAATGGCCCGCCCAGCGGCGAAAAAGTAGTTGAACCAAAGATTGAGGTTGAGCCGCTCGCTCAGAGTGGTGTCCGGAACGGGCCGCAGCCGTGCCGTCAACCAGCGGCGCGCTTCCTCCAAAAGCGCTGCTGCCCCGTGCCGCTGGAGATCCACCACCGTCGTGCAAGCCCCGTCGGCCTCCGCGCTGACCGCGACGTAAAGGTCAATCTTGGCCCGCTCGCCGGGGGACAACACCTGCTCATGGGCGAGGGCAAAGCGGATAGGCTTGCCGGCTTCGTTGTCTTCCCGCAGCGCCTGCTCCATGGGCGGTCCGCCCCGGCGGGCGAGTGCGGCCCGAAACGCCTTTTCCGGCGACGATGCACGGCCGACAAACCAACCCAACTCCTCCATGGGTACCCCGCCGCCCACGGCCATCGCGCCCATCGCGGGACCGGCCGCGAGCTCGAGCGCCAGCGTGTCGGTCCACCGATCGTACCACGCGGTCCGCCTGCCCAGCGTCGGGCGCGCCCGGTACACGGCCAAGCGGGCCGTTCCAAAGGTTCCGGTCCAGCCCCAGAGGATGTTGAGGGGCCCGCCGCTCAAGTTTTCGGCTTCCAAGGTGTAAACAAAGCCGCGGTGGCCGGGCGGGGCGCAGATGGTGCCCGTGACGCGCAAGCCCGCGGCGTGGGCGGTGAAGCACGGGATCCAGTACTCGTGGCGCCTCCAGGCGATGTCCGGGAAGTCAACTTCCCGCTCGTTGACCATCACCACAGGGGCCAAGAGCGGCGCGTCGGAGGTCCCGCAAAACTCGATCAGTCCCTTACAGCCCATGTGAAGCACATTGGCCGACTCGAGGGCTCCCCGTGGATTGATAAGGGGCAAGGACACGTACTCGTTGCCTGTAGGGTAGTAGTCGGCGGGATGGTCGATCTCGTCGGGCACCGTCATCTTCAAGGCGTCCAAGCGGCTCCACCCCAATTTCTACGATTCCGCTCAAGTGCGTCAATTCCTTTTTCCAGGCGCTCGCCGGCGGCCGCTGCCCAAAGCGGTGCCGCGGCCAGCGCCGCCACCTGCTGGTCTCGGGCTTTCACCGCGCCCGGACGCACCGTTGGCCCCGCTTTCCGTTTCGTCCTCCGGCCGGTTGAGCGCCCGCACCGAAACAAAACCTAGCACCAGAGCGAAAGCCACAACCCCAAAGGCCGCCAGCGCCGCGGGCCAGGCGATGGAGAAAAATCCGCCCAGACCCAGGCCCCGGCGCACAAACCAAATCGAGTTCATCACCACCGCGACCAACGTGACGATGGCCGCGGTCATTCCGAGCCAGCGCACACTACGCCACCTCCCGCCGGGCTCGCCCCGGCCGCCGTGCCGGCTTCCTGGACGGGAGCGCGGCGCGCAGAGCGCGCCAGGCGGCTCGTGCGGGCTTTCCCGGCGTATACCTTTCGTTCCCCGGCGGATACAATGATCCCGCAACGGTGAGAAACTTGCCCGCCTTTACTGTAACCTGCCGGCGGCCAGGCACCGTTGCCTGCCGCTCTCGCCCGCATTTTCCCCTGTCGCCCGCACCTTCTCTCGCCCGCTGCGGAAACCCGTCCAGAAAGGAAATCTCCCCGGCGTGGGCAATAGATCCGAGACAGACAGCCCAAAGGGGGGTTCCCTGATGAAGCTGATCCTCGCCGTCGTGGAAGACGACGACGCGACCGTCCTTATGGACGCGCTCATCGACAATAATTTCAGCGCCACCAAACTCGCCAGCACGGGCGGCTTTCTCTTGCGGGGCAACACGACCCTGCTCATCGGCGTCCACGACCAGCAGGTGGACGAGGTTCTCCGCATCATCCGGCGGGTGTGCGTGCGGCGCAAGAAGCTCATGCCTCAGACGCCGGCCGAAATCCCCACGTCGGTGGCGATGCCGATGGAGATCGAATCGGGCGGCGCCACCGTCTGGGTGCTCGACGTCGATCAGTTCCACAAGATCTAGCCGGCGGTGTCGTATAGGGGCCCCCAATACTCCAGCGCTTGCCCGGGAGGCAGGTGATCCAAGTGCTCCCGGGCGGTCCGGCCCCGCCAGCGCACATCGGGCGCCAACTCCACCAAGGGCTGCAGCACAAATCGCCGCCGGTGGCTTTCGGGGTGCGGAACGCGGCAATCGGGCCTGTCCACCCGTTCTTCGCCGTAAAGCACCAGGTCGATGTCGATCACGCGCGGGCCCCAACGCATCATCCGCCGGCGCCCCAACTCGGCCTCGATGCGCAGGCCCTCGGCCACCAGGCGCACAGGGTCAAGTTCGGTCTCAATTTCCACGACCAAGTTAAAGAACCAGTCCTGGGCCACCGGTCCCACCGGTTCGGTACGGTACACGGATGAGCAGGCCACGAGCCGCGTCCCGGGCATCGTGCGGATACGCCGCACCGCCTCGCGCAGCTGCGCGACAGGGTCGCCCAGGTTGGCCCCTAGGCTCAGAAAGGCCCGGGCCGGCCGGTACCCCCGCACGATGGCGTCGGCGACCCGGGCCGTGCGCCGGATAGCCTCCACATCGTGGACCCGCACCACCGACACCCCGGCCTTCACGCCGAGGGCAACCGTCGCCGCCGTTCCCTCGAGCCGCAACAGCGGCGGCAGGTCGAGAATATTGCCGATAAAAGATTTCCGGGACGGCCCCACCAGCACCGGGCAGCCCGTGAGGCGAAACGCGTCCAGATCCCGCAGGATTTCCAAATTGTGGGACAAGGTCTTGCCGAAGCCGATGCCCGGGTCGACCAGGATCAGGTCCCTGTGGACGCCGGCGGCCAACGCCCGCCCGATGGCGGTGTCCAGAAAATCCAAGATGTCCGGTACAACAGCCTCGTAGATGGGGTTGCGCTGCATGTCGCGCGGCGTTCCCTGCATGTGCATGAGCACCACGGGGACTTCGTGGGCGGCGACGACCTCCGCCATACCCGGGTCAAACCGCAGCGCGCTGATGTCGTTGATCATGTGGGCGCCGGCGGCCAGCGCCCGCTCCGCCACCTCGGCCTTGTAGGTGTCCACGGACAGCGGTACGGTGACTTCGCCGGCGAGCCGCTCCACCACAGGCAGTACCCGCGCGAGCTCCTCCGCGGCGGAAACCGGTTCGGCCCCAGGCCGCGACGACTCGCCGCCGATGTCGATCACGTCGACACCCTCTGCCACCATTTCCCGCGCCCTTGCCAAGGCCGCCTCGGGATGGAGATGCAGGCCGCCGTCGGAAAACGAATCGGGGGTGACGTTGAGTACCCCCATGATGGCGGTGCGGCGACCAACGGGCAGCACCCGGTCACGGCATGGCATGTCCCCCTGGGCCTGGCCCCCGTCCTCGATGAGACAAGCTTCCACACGGCGTGCGAGCTCGCACCCGCCCGGCACCCCGCTTGCGCGCGCTGCCGCGATCCCTTGCCACCAGCCACCTAGACTGGCGGCGACCAACCACGCGTCCCCCCGGCGACGCACGATGCCCCCGCGTCGCTCTACCGCGGTCGCAAGCGCGGCCGCCGCATCCCGCGGCTTGCCCCGGATGAGTCCGATATGGTACGCGCCGGGCGGGAGGTCCGCTAGCGCGGCGCGGTCGGCAACATCTAGTTCAGACAGCACCCGCCGGCGAGCGGCGGGCGTGTAGGCTTCCCACGTGTGAATGGTGAACTCCACCGTCACGGCCACCTCGATCCAAGTAACGCGCGGCCACCTGTTCGGCCCAAGACCACCGGTCTCCTGCCCGCCGCGGCCAATGCGGCGGCGATGGCCGGGCATCGGCATCACCGCCGCCTGATGGGTGTGCCCACCTCCGTCGGGAAGCCGTTTGCAGGTCGTTTACGGCAGAGGCGGCCCGCACCGGCGGCGCCGCCGCGGCGGCCACTGGATATCGGTCACAGCCAGCACCAACAGCGCCAGCGTGACGCCGAGCAAGAAAGCAAGAAACAGGCTCGTCCTGGCC
>LZRQ01000236.1 GCA_002159155.1 Firmicutes bacterium ZCTH02-B6 | reverse complement strand
CCATCACGTAGGCCCACTCGCTGGTGATAGCCGCAAGGTAGTCGGTCCGATCGCAGTAGGGGACAACCATGGGCACAGAGCGCCGCTCGGCGATCTTCTCAAAGCAGCGGTGGAGATACCCGATGTCCGGCTTGAGCGACAAAACCCGCTCGCCGTCGACGCGCAGCATGAGCCGCAACACCCCGTGAGTACTTGGGTGCTGGGGGCCCATGTTGACGAAGAGCTCGTGCTCGGCCGGCATCGTCGCTTCTTGCTTCACTTCGCCGGTCACAGCGGTTTCGGCCAAAGCCGTTCACTCCTATCGAGTGTCAACGCCGTCCCAGTGCGCTTTTGCCCGAGGTTATCGGGTAACGCGGGTGCGCTTGGGACGATGGTCGACGTAGTCCTTGCGCAGCGGGTGGCCGACCCAATCTTCGCGCATCAGGATGCGGCGCAGATCGGGGTGTCCCTCAAAGACAACACCGAACATATCATAGACTTCGCGTTCCAGGAAATCGGCCGTCGGCCAGATGTCCACAACGGTGCGGACTCGGGCATTGTCCCGTGGGACATCGACCTTGACCACAAGCTTCCCGCGCTTTCTCGCGTCGGCGCCCATGCGGGCGAGGTGATAAACAACCTGAAGCTTGCCTTCGTTTATATAGTCGACGGCGGTGACGTCTAGGAGGTAGTCGAACCCGAGCCCCGGGGTGTCCTTAATGTACCGGAAGAACTCCGGGGACGCGTCGGCTTCCACCTTGACCTCAAGCCAATCACCGGGCTTCGGCGTGATGGACAGGTCCGGGTAGCGATCGCGCAGGGCGGCCGCAACCGGTTGCAGGTGTTCGGGAATTGTCGTCGCCTCGTGTTCGCTCACGGGGAATCACCTTCTCGCCGGCGCCGGGATCTCAATGCCCTCGCGCATAATCTTGTCCTGAAGCAGTAGCACGCCGTGCATCAGCGCTTCCGGCCGAGGCGGGCAGCCAGGGACGTACACGTCGACCGGGATAACCTTATCCACGCCGTCAACGATGTTGTATTCCCCGTGATAAGGGCCGCCGTTGATGGCGCACCCGCCCATGGCCAGAACCCAGCGAGGCTCGGCCATCTGGTCGTAAAGTACCTTGACGCGGTCGGCCATCTTCTCGTTGACCGTGCCGGGGACGATCATCAGGTCCGACTGGCGCGGGGAGGCACGGAAAATCATGCCAAACCGGTCGAAGTCGTAGCGGGAGGCACCCGTGGCCATCATCTCGATGGCACAGCATGCGATGCCGAACAGCATGTACCAAAGCGACGACTTCCGGCTCCAGTTGAGCAGGCGGCGTAGACTGGTGGTAACGACGCCAGGCACCGCCTCGTGTGTAATCAGACCCACCGCAGAACCCCCTTCTTCCAGGCATACACGAGGCCGTCCACCAGCATAAAGAGGAAGATAACCATCAGGACGAAGGCATACATTCCGAGCTCCCGCAGGACGACGGCCCACGGAAAGAGGAAGACGACCTCGACGTCGAAAACGACAAATAGGAGGGCAAAGATGTAGTACCGGATGTTGAAGGGCGCCTGCCCTTCACCAACGGGGATTTCACCGCATTCGTAGGGAGTGAGCTTTTCGGGGTACGGATTATGTGGCCGGAACAACCGCCCAATGGTCAGGTTGAGGGCGACGAACGCGGCTCCTACCAAAAAAAAGATGAGAACATCAGTGTATGCGCTGACCATGCCAGCCCCTCCCCGCGCCGGTTAGCTCCAGATTTCACAAACTACGTGCAGAGACACCCGCTGCAAAATGCTCCAAAAAGCGTCAGAGCCCTCGTTCCCGCTTCCACAGGCCATTATATGTTTGGCAAAAGGCCATGTCAAGGCAACAGCATGGGCAGGGCCCTTGGCCGCAGCTCGAAGGTGGCTGGCAGGTTGCCTACCATTTCGCCGTCGGCCTGGATCCGCAGGTGGCTCGGGCCTTCCACGACCACCTGGCGGGCGCGGTGGTAGGAGACCTTCGGATGTTTCAAATGGGAGCCGTTGAAGACCCGGGGCAAGGTCAGAATGGTGCCGATCTTGCCGATGTCGCCGGCGATGACCACGTCAAACTGGCCGTCACGCAAATCGGCCTGTGGGCAAATCATCATGCCGCCCGCGAGAAACCGTCCGTTGCCCACAGCCATGAGGAGGCTGCGCACCTCGTGGGTCACCCCGTCGAGTGTGATGCGCAGGGGGGCGTTTTCATACGTAAACAGCGTTTCGAACACCGCCTTGACGTAGGGGATGGCGCCGCCCTGCTTCTTGCCGGTCTCGTTGACCCGGGCGGCTACCTGAGCGTCAAAGCCGGTGCCTGCCACGTTACAGAAGAGCCGCCCATTCACAATCCCTACATCGATGTGGGTGACGCGCCCGGACAGCACGACGTCCAGGGCATCCTGGGGCCTTTTGGGTAGGCCCGCCGTGCGGGGGAAATCGACTCCCGTACCCAGCGGGATAAGCCCTACCGGCACGCCGCCGAGCCCCACGCCGTTGACCACCTCATTGAGCGTCCCGTCGCCGCCGACGGCAACCACAGCGTTGTAGCCTGCCTGAGCTGCCTGGCGCGCGAGCTCCACCGCATGGCCGGGCCTTTCCGTTTCGAACCGTTCCCACGTCACCCGGCGCGCCCGCAGGCGCTCCTCCACCTCCGGCCACAGCCGCCGCGCTCGGCCTCCGCCAGCCACCGGGTTGACGATGAAGACTAAGTGCACGATAATGTCGCTCCTCCCGATCCAAAACGACGCAAATTTCCACATGAAGGATAGCATTTCCTGTCAGCGACGCCAACCGCCGCGGACCCTCCGGCAACAGCGCCGCGTGGGAGCGCCCACCGCTTTCCGCCCTGGGGGAGCGCCCCGCACGCTGTTTCAATGGGAGGCGTATTCCAGACTTTTGAAACGGATCGAAGTATCGCGGTGTGTTATAATGGGCCGCGCTACGGCGGTATACGGCCGTCGGGGAAAGGTGAGCGCGTGTGACATTTCGAGGATACAAAGTTCACATTATTGTGGTTGTATTCGTGGTCTTCCTCGGCGTTGCCTTGGGTGTGCAGCGTTTCGTTTACGGCCAGCGCGTGGTGGAACCGCTCGAGCGCGCCTTTGCGGCTATTCCCGGGGTAACCGAGGTGGCCCTTGTGCCGCGCCGCGGCGAGACGGACATCATCCTGCACGTGGAACCTGGGGCAGAACTGCCCCGAGTTTACCGGGAAGCGGAAGCCGCGGCCAAGTCGCGACTGGGTGACGGCGTGGGGCGGATTCTCCTGGCTGACCGACGCACGGAAGTGCTGGTGGACGCTTTTTATAGGATGCACCTTGCCTTGCAGGAGGGTGCGGCGACCGGCCGTTTCACCGAGATGGCCGCACAATTGGAGGCATTAGCCGCCGAACTTCCGCTGACGGACTACCGCGTCTACGTGGACGACCAGTGGGTTTATGTGCTGCTTGTGTCCAACGATCACTTCCTTTATGAAATGGTGGCTCGTCCGGGGACGGCCGGAAGGGGGAGCGAGGGATGATCCGTGAGGTGCTCATGGGCGCGGCGGCTGCTCTGGTCGCTTTCCTAGCCTTGAACGGGTTGGACGTGACGCCTGTCATCTTCTTGGGAGCCCTCGGCGTAGCCTTCTGGTTTTTGTTGGAAGGCCGCGGGGCGGGCCGCCGGTTCGAGATGGTGGGAGCGGTCCGGGGCAACAGCGGCCCATCGCCTGTCACCTTTGCCGATGTGGGCGGACAGGAAGTGCCGAAGCGGGAACTAATGGAAGCCCTCGAGTTCGTGCGGGAGGCTGAGCGGGTGGCCCGCATGGGCATCCGGCCGCTCAAAGGCATTCTGCTGGCTGGCCCACCCGGCACAGGCAAGACACTGATGGCCAAGGCGGCCGCGCACTATACCGATTCCGTGTTCCTGTCCGCGTCGGGGTCACAGTTTGTCGAGATGTACGCGGGCGTAGGAGCACAGCGGGTGCGGCGCCTGTTCCGAGAGGCCAGGGAGTCGGCGCGCCGGCAAGGGAAACAGAGTGCCGTCGTGTTCATCGACGAGATCGAGGTGCTTGGCGGCCGGCGCGGTCAACATGGGAGTCACCTGGAGTACGACCAGACCTTAAACCAGCTGCTGGTGGAGATGGACGGCCTGGCCGCCGACGAC
This sequence comes from Firmicutes bacterium ZCTH02-B6, assembly GCA_002159155.1. Classification (GTDB taxonomy): domain Bacteria; phylum Bacillota; class Limnochordia; order Limnochordales; family ZCTH02-B6; genus ZCTH02-B6. The sequence goes on along the minus strand of LZRQ01000236.1, from coordinate 453 downwards.
CCGGTACGCGTGCTGGTCATCGGGGCGACCAACCGCCCGGACCTCCTTGACCCTGCCTTGCTACGGCCCGGGCGGTTTGACCGGGTCGTGCACGTGGACCTGCCGGACCGCGAAGGGCGGCTGCACATCCTCAAAATCCACGCGCGCGGCAAGCCGTTGGCCCGCGACGTGGACCTTGAGGGGGTGGCGCGGGACACGTACGGCTTTTCGGGGGCGCATCTTGAAAACGTGCTCAACGAGGCGGCCATCCTGGCCATGCGGGCCGGAAAGGCGCATATCGGGCAAGCGGAGCTCCGGGAGGCGATCGACAAGGTGATGATGGGCGAGAAGCTGGACCGCCGGCCGCGCCGGGAGGAGATGGAGCGAGTCGCCCTGCACGAGATCGGTCACGCCATCGTCGCCGAACTGGTCAGGCCCGGCGCGGTAGCGCAGGTGACCGTTACGCCCCGGGGT
>LZRQ01000235.1 GCA_002159155.1 Firmicutes bacterium ZCTH02-B6 | reverse complement strand
GCCCAGAGCGGGACAGCGCTTGAGATCAGCACCGCCGGTCTGCGCTACCCGGCGCAGGGTACTGTACCCGCGCCGGCGTTCCTGGAGCTGGCAGCACACGCCGGCCTGGCGGTCACTTTTGGCTCCGACGCCCACGAACCGGGCATCGTCGGCCAAAACGTGGAACTGGCCGCTGAAGCAGCCCGCGCTGCAGGATGTCACCAGTTGGCGCGTTTCACCCGCCGCCGGCGGGAGCTCATCCCCCTCTAAAGCCACGAGCGGGGCTGGCCAGCGGCCAGCCCTTGATTTTTCACGGTGCGAACCGGCGTGAGGGGGGATGTCCATACTAACCCGAATTGTTTAGCAAAAGTGACTGCGGGTCACGGAGGGGAGCTAACCGCATGGGCAGCGACGCGGACGTCATCGTTGTCGGGGCGGGGCTCGCAGGGCTCGTGGCGGCTTGCGAGCTGATCGATGCCGGCCGCCGGGTCATCATTGTAGACCAGGAGCCCGCAGCGTCCTTGGGCGGGCAAGCCTTTTGGTCGTTGGGCGGGCTGTTTTTGGTCGACAGCCCCGAACAGCGCCGCCTGGGCATCCGCGATTCGTATGAGCTTGCTTGGAACGATTGGCTCGGCTCGGCCGGGTTTGACCGCGAAGAAGACTTCTGGCCGCGCCGCTGGGCCGAAGCCTACGTGGCCTTCGCCGCAGGGGAGAAACGCTCGTGGCTCGTCCAACGGGGCATCAAGATTTTTCCCGTTGTTGGCTGGGCTGAGCGGGGCGGGTGGCTGGCGGGCACCCACGGCAACTCGGTGCCGCGGTTTCATATCACCTGGGGCACAGGTCCCGGCGTGCTGGAGCCGTTTGTCCAGCGGGTGCGTGAGGGGGAAGCCGCGGGTCTAGTACAGCTCAAGTTCCGCCACCGGGTGACGGACCTGCTGGTCGAAAACGGCGTGGTCAAAGGGGTGGCGGGGGAGGTGCTCGAGGAAAGCCGGGTCGAACGGGGGCAACCGAGTTCCCGCACCGTGGTCAGGGGCTTTGAACTGCGTGCCGAGGCCGTGATCATCGCTTCGGGCGGCATCGGGGCCAATTTCGACCTGGTACGGGCCAACTGGCCGGAGCGGTTGGGCAAGCCGCCGGAGCGGATGGTGTCGGGTGTGCCCGACCATGTGGACGGGAGCATGTGGGGCGTCGCCGAGCGGGCCGGGGCGCGGATCGTCAACCGGGACCGGATGTGGCATTACACTGAAGGCGTGCAAAACTGGAGTCCCATATGGAGCCGTCACGGCATACGCATCTTGCCGGGCCCGTCGGCGCTTTGGCTCGACGCCCTCGGGCGGCGGCTGCCGCCGCCGCTTATGCCCGGCTTCGACAGCTTGGCCACCCTGGCACACTTGCGCAAGATCGGCTTCGACTGGAGCTGGTTCATCCTGACCCAAAGGATAATCGAAAAGGAGTTCGCCCTGTCGGGTTCGGAGCAAAACCCGGATCTGACCGGCCACAACTGGCGTCTAACCATTCGCCAGCGGCTGATGCCAGGGGCACCCGCGCCTGTGGAAGCGTTCAAGCGGAGAGGGGCAGATTTCGTCGTAGCCGACAGCCTGCGGGAGCTGGTGGACAAGATGAACCGGCTGACGGGAGAGCCGCTGCTGGACTACGCGCAGGTAGAGCGCGAAGTCCGGCTGCGGGACGCGCAACTGGAAAACACGTTTTCCAAAGATGCGCAGATTATGGCGATCTAAATGCCCGCCGGTACCTGGGCGATCGACTCGCGCGCGTGGCCAAGCCGCACCGGCTGCTGGATGCGAGCGCTGGGCCGCTCATCGCAGTGCGCTTATGGACGTTGACGCGCAAGACTTTGGGCGGCTTGGAGACGGACCTGGACGCCCGGGTGCTGCGGCAGGACGGGCAGCCGTTGCCCGGCCTCTACGCAGCCGGGGAAGTGGCTGGATTCGGCGGCGGGGGCATGCACGGCTACCGGGCGCTCGAGGGCACGTTCCTGGGCGGCTGCATCTTCTCGGGCAGGACGGCCGGGCGAGCCGCGGCAAAGGCGGTTGGATAAGCGAAGCCCGTAGATGGGGGAGTCAATGGAGAGGGCTCCCGCAGGTCGCGCTCCTCGCGGGAGCCCAGTCCCCCTCTATACGCCGGGCTCCCTCGTCAATGGCTGGCCACGGTTACGCTGGCCTCGCGCCGCTCCAGCCTCTCCTCAGCCATGAGCAGCGCCGCTTCGTGGGTAGTGATGCCCCGCTCCTCCGCCATAGCGAGGGCGCGGGCCACTTTCTCCCGGATGGTGGCCACATGCCGGTACGCCCGTTCCCGATCGTACCCTCCGGGCGCGAGCTCGGCGGCCACGTTGATGACCCCGCCGCCGTTGATGATGAAGTCCGGTGCGTAGAGGATGCCCCGCTCCTGCAGCGCTTGGGCGTGACGCGCCTCGGCCAACTGGTTGTTGGCGGAGCCAGCCACGATGCGCGCTCTCAGGCGCGGGACGGTGTCGTCGTTGATGGCGCCGCCAAGGGCACAAGGGGAGAAGACGTCGCACTCCACATCGTAAACAGCGCCCGGTTCGACGGCCTCGGCCCCAAACTCGGCCACTGCCCGCTGCACCTTGTCGGGGAAAATGTCGGTCACGATTAAACGGGCGCCTTCCCGGTGCAGGTGCTCGCACAGGTGCCAGCCGACGGCGCCAAGACCTTGCACCGCCACCCGCCGTCCTGTAAGGCTGTCGTCGCCGTAAAGGTGCTGCAGGCAAGCCTTGATGCCGTTATAGACGCCGAAAGCCGTCGCAGGCGACGGGTCGCCGCTTTTGCCCGGTAGGCCCGCGACGTGGGTCGTCATGCGCTGCACCGACAACATGTCTTCGGGCGATGTGCCCACGTCCTCCGCGGTGATGTAGGCGCCGCCCAGCCGCTCCAGGCAGCGCCCGAAAGCCTCAAAGAGCGCAGGGGTCTTGTCCTTGCGGGGGTCGCCGATGATGACCGACTTGCCTCCGCCCAGCGAAAGGCCCATCGCGGCGTTTTTGTAGGTCATCGCTTTGCTCAGCCGCAGCACGTCATAGAGGGCTTCATGCTCGTCCCGGTAAGGCCACATGCGGCAGCCGCCTAGGGCAGGTCCCAGCCGGGTGCTGTGGATGGCCACAATGGCCCGCAAGCCGGTGGCTGGGTCGTGGAAAAATACTACCTGCTCGTGCCCATCGGCCTGCATGGCGGCCAACGTCTTCATGCTCCCGATCGCCTCCTGTGACGGGCTTCACAGCCTGAAAAGTATAAAGGGCCGCTGTCTTAACGGACAGCGACCCTGATGGCCCATTTCCAGACGTGGAAAACCGAAATTTTCAACCTGCACAGCCCCTTTCCCGGCGCCGCGAGCTCGCGCGTCAGGAGGCCAGCCTAATCTGACATTATTATACTGTATCCACACAAAAAGGTGAAGCCTGCCCGCAGGTCACACCAGAGCCCCGGGACTCGCTGACAGCTCCGCTACCCAAGGCGAGATGTCCTGGTGGTCGGCCAGCACGGGCGCCGCCCGGTCGCCGTGCCGTTGCACCAGTGCAGGTACCGTGTCGATGGTGAAGTCCTCGGGTTCACACGTCTCGAGCACCTCCCAGGTTACCGGCATCGAAACCGTTGGGCGCTTCCCCGGCCGGACGCTATAGGCGGCGACGATCGTCTTTCCAGGCAAGTTTTGCAGGTGGTCCACATAGACGCGCCCTTTGCGGTCGCGGACGCGCCGTTCGACGGTGGCTTCATCGGGGAACAGATCCGCCACGATGCGCCCGACAAATCCGGCGAAGCGGCTGGCGACGCTGTAAGGGTACCGGGGCACCACTGGAATCGTGATGTGCACGCCGGTGGCGCCTGACAACTTAGGGTAACCCCTCAGCCCCATGCGGTCCAGCACCTGCTTGACGACGAGGGCGATGCGACGGGCCTCCCTGAACCCCGCCGGCGGGTCCGGATCCAGGTCGATGACGATGCGATCGGGTCTCTCCGGTGCGTCCACCGTCGACAGCCACGGGTGCAGCTCAATGCACGCCTGGTTGGCCAGCCACACCAGCGTGGCGGTGTCCTCGGCGAGGATGTAGTCGATACGTTTGTCGCCGTGGACGCGGTAGGTGCGCACCCAGGCGGGCGTATGGGCGGGGGCGTTCTTTTGGTAAAACGATGCTCCTTCAACGCCGTCGGGAAACCGGGTCACCGTCAAGGGCCGGCCCCGCAGGTGCGGCAGCAGTACGGGGGCGACAAGGGTGTAGTAGCGGATGAGGTCCGCCTTGGTGTAGCCGCCCGCCGGCCAGAGCACCTTCCCCAGGTTGGTCAGCCGGATGACGCGGCCGTCGATGACCACGGGCACAGAGGCGCTGGCGACCATGACCCTTACCCGTCCTGCAACCTGTCGCTTGGACTCGCCCGCGAGCGCCCTTGTCCGTGAGAGCGGCTGTCGGTGAGGGGGAGGCCTTCCGCAGCAACGGTGCATTCCCAGGGCTCCTTGTCGTCCCGCAGGCCGCGGAACACGGGATGGCGCAGCTGTCCGGCCGGGGTAAGCTCCAAATAGCCGACGCGAGCCACCAGGCGCGGCAGCACCCACTGGACGCCGCTCGGCAAACGCACGGCACGGCCGGTGAAGGGCGGATCGGCGGTGCGCAGGGGCAGCAGGCGGCGCATGAG
>LZRQ01000234.1 GCA_002159155.1 Firmicutes bacterium ZCTH02-B6 | reverse complement strand
GGGTCGCCGCTCCCGTGCGCCGGGTCGCTGCCGCCATACGCGAGGGTGCCGCCGCCGTGCTCCGGCGCCTCCCGCTCGGCCCGGTCGACCTCCTCCCGCAACGCGTTGAACTGCTCCTCGTAAACGCCGCAACGCCGCAGGTACTCGTCCACCGGCAGCTGGTAGCGCTCGATGGCTCCCGGCCGGTCCGACCTCAAGAAGTAGGGCACGTACTCGGCGAAGTGGAAGCTGGATTCGCTGACGAAATAGGCGAAGTGGGCCAAGACCTCAAAGCGGACCCGGTCGTGGGCGGGTATGCGGCCTTCGGCGACCATGGCCCGCAGTTCGGGGTACAGGTCGCGGCCTTCCGCCTCGAAGCGGAGAAAGAAGGCCATGTGGTTGATCCCGGCCGCCTGGTACTCCACCTTCTCGAAGGGAACCCCCACGTACCCGGCCAACTGCCGGGCGGTGCGCTTGACGCTGTGGCATAGGCCTACGGTCTTGACGCCCGCGTCCTCCAGTGCCCACTGGTTGATGGCCAGGGGGTTGGCGTAATTGAAGAGCCACGCGTCGGGGCAGCACTCCCGCATGTCCCTGGCCAGCTCCCGCAGGAACGGGATGGTGCGCAGGCCCCGCATGATGCCGCCGATGCCCAGCGTATCCCCGATGGTCTGCACCAGACCGTAGCGCTTGGGGATCTCAAAGTCGGCGACGGTAGCGGGCCGGAAGCCGCCGATCTGCACCAGGCAGATGACATAGTCCGCCCCTTCCAGGGCGGCGCGGCGCTCCATCGTGGAGGTGATGCGCGCCGGCGCCCGGCCGCCGGCAGCCGCCTCCTGCGCCAGCCTGCGGGCCACGGCCTCGGTGACCCGCAGCCGCTCGGGGTCGATGTCCATGAGGCGGATCTCCAGGGGTCCGATGTCGTCCAGGGCAAAGAGATCCCGCAGCAAAACCCGGGCGAACACCGTGGATCCGGCGCCGATAAAGGCGATGCGCACTGCGTCCCGGACGCTCATGCCCGCGGCCCCCCTTCACCCACGGCAGCGGCCACGGCCATCGCGGCCGCCGTCCCCTCGCCCGGCTTCCAGGCGGTCTCCGGCGGCAAGCGCAACAGCCGAGCCGCGTTGCCGTAGAAAATCAGATCCTGATGCTCCTCTGGGACGTTGAGGCTCCAGCACGCCCGTTGCAATTCGTCGTAGTACATGCGAATGAAGCCGCGGGGCAGCGCCGAGGAGTCGGTGCCGAATAGAATCCGCTCCGGCCCCACGCTTTCCAGGAACGTGCGCAGCACCGAGCGCAGGGTCATGTCGCCCGGCACCCAGCGCATCCACTGCAGCGACCCCGACGTGTCCACGTGCACGTTGGGGCACGACCAGCACAAGAGCAGCAGCTCCCGCATGTAGCCCGCGCCGAAGTGGGGGATGACGAACGGGACGCCCGGGAAGCCTTGGGCCACCCGCTCCAGCCGCAGCGGGTTGCAGTTGTCCGCGCCGGCGATGCCGCCGCCCCCACCTAGGATGCCGAAATGGATCAGCACCGGGATCCCCAGCCGCTCCGCCGTCTCCCAGACCGGAAACGCCGCCGGATCGTCCACCGGCTTGGACAGCACCGGCGCCAGGACCTTGTACCCCCGCAGGCCCAACTCGGTGACCGCCCGCTCCAGCTCGTCCGCGGCGTTCGGCGCAAAGGGGTCGTGGTGGGCAAAGCCGATGAAGCGCCCGGGATACTGCCGCACGATCCGGCTCAGGCGGTCGTTGCCGCCGCCGGTGAGAAACACGATGGCGTTGAGGCCGTGCACGTCCACTTGCTGCTTCCAGCGGGCGACGGCCTCCTCTTCACTTTGCACCCGGTCCTCCGCGTCGGCGAGGCCCCGCCACCGGGCGGCGATGTTTTTGCGCTGGCGCTCCCGCCAGAGCTCCAGCTTGGCCCGGCCAAACTGGGCCGCATACTCCTCCTCCCAGCGGGCCCACGCTTCGGAACGGGCGCCGGGTACAACAAAGTGGGCATGAAAGTCAATGACGCGGCGAGGTATGGGTTGTAGCAAGGGTCCTGCCTCCTCGACGATACCAGCGTCTTGCTGCGGCAGCGCCATCGACCGTTACGCGCTGGCCGGAAGCAAGAGCACGTTTTCGGGACGCACGCCCACATACACCCGCTCCCCGCGGCGCAAGGCCGCGGCGTTGGAGCGGCTCAACACGACGGCATGCAGGTACTGCTCTCCGGCCTGGAAACGCACGTTGGTGGTGACGCCGTGGAACTGCACGATGTCCACCTCCACCAGCGTGGCGTTGGGACCGTCCGCGCCGGTCACCTCCACGTTTTCCGGGTGAATGCACACTTGCACCGCCTGGCCCAGTTGCGCGGGGTGCGCCGGGTCCAGGCGGGACCAAAGCCGCGCAAAGCCCACGTCGACCTGGGCGCGCCCTTCCTCCACCGCTTTGACCGTTCCCGGCAGGACGTTGATGTTGCCCAGAAACCGGGCCACGAAGGGATTGGCCGGGCGGGCGTAAATCTCGGCCGGCGTGCCGATTTGCTCGAACCGGCCCCGGTTCATGATGGCGATGCGGTCGGAAAGGGCAAAGGCTTCCGCCTGGTCGTGGGTCACGTAGATCGCGGTGATCCCCGAGTCCTTTTGCAGGCGCAAGATCTCGGCCCGCGTCTCCTCCCGCAGCTGCGCGTCCAAGTTGGACAGGGGCTCGTCCAAAAGGAGGATCTCGGGCCGGGCCGCCAGGGCCCGGGCCAGGGCCACCCGCTGCTGCTGGCCGCCCGACAGCTGCGAAGGTTTCCGCTGTTCGAAGCCCGACAGGCGCACCAGCTCCAGCGCCCGCTTCACTTCCCGCTCGATGGTGTCCCGGGATTCGCCGCGCGCCCGCAGGCCGAAGGCGACGTTTTCCATCACGGTCAGGTGGGGAAACAGGGCGTAGTTTTGAAAGACCAGCCCAAAGCCGCGCCGGTTGGCGGGGGTAAAGGTAATGTCCTTGCCGCCCACCACGATGCGGCCTTCATCGGGCGTCTCCAGCCCCGCGATCATGCGCAGGACGGTGGTCTTGCCGCACCCCGACGGGCCGAGCAGCGTCACGAATTGGCCCCGCTCGATCTCCAAGGAGAGGTTGTCGACGGCTGTGACGGCACCAAAGCGCTTGGTCAGGCCGATGAGCTGCAAGTGCTGCATGTGCGTGCTCCTCCTCGTTGCCCGCCCGGCCGCGACGCGGCGGCGGGTGGCTGCCCCAGCCTCCAGGGGCTCAGAAGTACGCCTGGTGCGACCGGTTTCCGAGCCAATGCCGGGTGACCACCAACACGATCATCATCAAAATGACCTGCACGATCCCCAGCACCGCCGCCTCCCCCAGATGGAAGAACTGCAGCCGCTCCAAAATGCCGATGGAAATCGGGCGGTTGTCGGCGATGTAGAGCAGAATCGACGAGGTGAACTCGCCGAAGCCCTGCACGAACATGAGCAGGGCGCCGGACAGCACCCCGGGCATGACGATGGGCAGGATGACCCGCCGGAAGACGGTGAACCAGCTGGCGCCCAATGTCAAGGCGGCCTCGATGAGGGAGTTGTCCAGCTGCTGCAGGGACGCCGACGTGGACCGGACGATGAGGGGAATGAGGTTCACGAAGTAGGCCAGGGGCAGGATCCAGAACGTCCCCACCAGCACCCGGCCGAAGGTGATGGGCAGCGGCCGATTGAAGGCGATGATCATACTGATGGCGATGATGGTGCCCGGCAACGCCCAAGGAATCATGATCAGGGCGTCGATGAGCTGCCGCCCCACAAAGCGCCCCTTGGTGACCAGGTAGGACGCCACCAGCGCGAAGAGCACCCCGGCCACGGTGGCCATCCCGGCCATGATGATGCTGTTTTTCACCGGCGCCCACAAGTCAGGCCGGGTGAAGAGGAAGCTGTAGTTGACGAAGGACAGCACCGGCGGCACCGTTTGCCACGTCCACGTCCCGGTGGGCACCAGGGAGATGATGAACAGCATAATGTGCGGCAGCAGCAGCACCAAGCTGAATAGGACGCTCAGCACCACCGCGACGGAGCGCGCAGCCCCGCTGCGCATCGGAATGGGCCGCAGGCCGATCCCCTTGCCCGTAGAGGCGTACTGGGACCGGTTTTCGTACCAGCGCAGGGCCAGCACGATGATGATGCAGATCGCCCCGAGCACCACCGACTGGGTGGCGGCCATCTCCATGTTGCCGTTGAGCTTGGACAAGTAGATCTGGATACTCAACACTCGGAAGCGGTCCCCGAGCATGTAAGGGGCGCTGAAGGACGACATCGAAACCATGAAGACGATCAGGGACGCCGCCACCAGGGCCGGCACCAGCATGGGCAACGTCACCCGCCGCAGCGTGTACCAGCGGGAAGCGCCCAGCACCGCGGCGGCCTCCTCCACCGAATGGTCGAAGCGCTCCAGGGCCGCGGAAACGAGCATGTAAAAGTAGATGAACTGCGTGTACACGTGGATGAGCAAGATGCCGCTGAAGCCCTTGAGGGCGAAGGGCGCCCGGGCCAGGCCCAGCCAGTCCCGGATCAGCCCCGGCACCACGCCCGCCTCCCCAAACAGCCACATGTAGGAGATGACGCTCACCAAGGGCGGGAAGACGATGGGCGTGATCACCAGCGTCGCAAAGAGCGTGCTCCCGGGAAACCGGTAGCGGTGATAGAAGAAGGCCAGCCCCGTCC
>LZRQ01000233.1 GCA_002159155.1 Firmicutes bacterium ZCTH02-B6 | reverse complement strand
AGCAGTTGCTCCATCAGCCGCGGGTACGACCCGTCGCCCTTGGCGATGGCCAGCTCGGTCAGCAGCCGGGGCAGCCGGTAGTAGCGTGTGCGGAGGCCCTGGCGGCAGGCGGCGTGGCCCAGCGCGCGGTCAAGTCCGAATCCCGGTGTAAAAGTCCCTCCGACCGGGTCCTGCTCATTTACGCGGCGGCATCACGTTCCTTCACAGCATGGCTGTCGGTTTCAGCCCCTCGCGTCGCCCGCCACTCCCAGTAGGCATTCATGTCAACGTAACGCCTGCCGGTGAGCCACTCCTCGTCCTGCTCCATCAGCAGGGCACCGATCAAGCGCACGACCGACGCCTCGTTGGGAAAGATACGGATCACGCGTTCCCGCCGTCGGATCTCCTGGTTGAGGCGCTCCAGACTGTTGGTGGTCCGTAACCGCTTGCGATACGGCTCCGGCAGCGCCATCACGGCCATCGCATCCTCGAAGCCCGCCTCCAGGCGCTCGACGGCCCTGGGGGCACGCTGCTCGTAGTCCGCGAGGATGTCGTCGAGGATCCGCCGGGCGGTCGCCAGATCCGGGGCATCGAAGAGCAGGCGTAGCCGGGCGTGCAGCTCGGTCTGCAACGCCTTCGGGCAGGCATCCAGGACATTCCGGATCAGGTGCGTCTGACAGCGCTGCCACGAGGCGCCCTGAAAGTGCCGCTGGACGGCCTTGACCAGGCCCCTGTGATCGTCCGAGACCACCAGGTCCACGCCGCGGAGGCCGCGGCCCTTCAGCCACTGGAAAAAGTGTGACCAACTGTCCTCGGACTCGCTGTCGCCCACCTGCAGCCCCAGCACCTCGCGGTAGCCGTCCTGGTTGATGCCCACAGCCAGCAGCACGCTCTGGGCGCGCACCCGACCGCCCTTCCGTACCTTCAGCACCAGGGCATCGACGATCAAGAAGGGGTAGGGGCCTTCCAGCGGCCGCTCGTTCCACTCCGCCACCAACGGATCGAGCTGCTTGCAAAGATCCGATACGGTCGACTTCGAAAAGCTCGTCCCACAAAGCTCTTCGGTGATGCGGCGCACCTTACGGGTCGAAACCCCATTGATCACCATCTCCATCAGCGCCAACACCAAGGCCTGCTCGCTGCGCTGATACCGTGCGAACAACTCGGTCGAAAACGCCCCGTTTCGAACCCGCGGCACCCGCAGCTGCAGTGTGCCAATCCGTGTCTTGAGTTCCTTGCACCGGTACCCGTTCCGGTACCCCTGACGGTCCTCGGTCCGCTCATAGCGCTTGGCCTGCAGCTGCTCCGTGACCTGGGCTTCGAGGATCTGCTCGACCACGGCTTCGACGAGCCGGGCCAGGCCGTCGTCGCGCTGAAACAGTCCTCGCATCACGTCCTCGTCTACGGTAACCTGGAACTGGGCCATCGTATCTCCTCCTCCGGGTGTGTTGGTGGCTACCTCAACCCGTTCGGAGGGACGGTGGCCTATCCTGTTTGCTCCCAGGCCACCTCACTTTTACACAGCCTATCGGACGCTACTGGTGGTGACGCCGAGGCTACCGCCGACGAGGTGACGTTTAACCGCTTCTTGACCGTCATCATCGCCGTGGTTGTGGGGCTGGTGGGTGGACTCGTCGGGGCACCGGGGGCTTTCGTGTATGTCCCGCTGCTTTTGTATATGCTAAAAATACCCACATGCGTATTCCGACGATCTCGACCACTCAGTCCGGGCGATGCCGACCACCGAGTTCGACAGAACGCGACCACGGATTCCGACAGAACGCGACCACCGGTTCCAGTCGATCGCGACCACCGAGCCCGGCAGAGCGCTGCGCCGGCTCAGGCTGGATCCGTCGCATCCATTGGCGTGCTGCCTCCCAACACCTTCCGCATGGACTCCCCCTTGAGCACGATCTTGAACGCGTGGTGGACCAGCCGGTCGAGGATGGCGTCCGCCAGCGTGGGGTCGCCCAGCACCTCATGCCAGTGCTCCAGGGGTAGCTGGCTGACCACGATGGTGCCACACCGCTGGCTGCGGTCCTCGATCACCTCCAGCAGCTCGCGTGCCTCGGCGGGCTTGAGGGGGCTCAGCCCCCAGTCGTCCAGGACGAGGACCTGGGTCTTGAGCAGTTGCTCCATCAGCCGCGGGTACGACCCGTCGCCCTTGGCGATGGCCAGCTCGGTCAGCAGCCGGGGCAGCCGGTAGTAGCGTGTGCGGAGGCCCTGGCGGCAGGCGGCGTGGCCCAGCGCGCAGGCCAGGTAGGTCTTGCCCACGCCGGTGGGGCCGGTGATGAGCACGTTCTGGCCGCGGCGGGCCCACTCGCCGGTCGCCAGCTGGCGGATCAGGCCGCGGTCGAGGCCGCGCTGGGGGCGGTAGTCGATGTCCTCCACGCAGGCCGGGAGGCGCAACCGGGCCTCGGCCAGCAGGCGCCGGAGGCGCCGGTTCTGCCGGTAGGTCCACTCGTGGTCCACGAGCAGGCCCAGGCGCTCCTCGAACGAGAGCAGCTGCGCGTCGGGCTGGGCCAGCTGGGCGAGGAGCGCCTCGGCCATCCCGTGCAGCTTCAGCGCCCGCAGTTTGTCCACCGTGGGTTGGGTCAGCATCCGGCCGTCACTCCCTTCGCGGTGTAGTAGTGCGGCCCGCGCACGTGCGGGTGCGGTCCCAGCCCCGCCTCCGGGGTATCCAGGTCCAGGGGCTGGCGGTCGAGCCCGCGCTCGAGGATGGACTTGACGCTGCGGAAGGAGACCGCGTGGAGCCGCAGGGCGCGGGCGCAGGCGGCCTCCAGGCGCTCGGGCCCGTACTGCCGGCCCAGCCGCATCAGGCCCAGGCAGGCGCGGTAGCCCTGCTCGGGGTGGGGCCGGGTTTCGAGGAGGGTGCGCACCAGCTCCGCCGTGCGGGGGCCGATGCCCGCCGCCCAGTCCAGCAGCCGGCCGGGCGACCACTCCCGGTGCGCCCGGTGGGCCGCCGGCATGTGCTGCGGGTCGGTGACGTACCGGCCCACGCCGTGGGCGCGTACGTGGCTGGCCACGCGCCGGCTCCGGTGGAAGAGCTCCACCGTGGTGCGCGTCAGCCGCACCTCCACCTCCTCGCGGGCCAGCGTGTAAGGGACGCTGTAGTGGTTGCGGTCGACTTCCACGTGGTAGTCGATGTTCACGCGGGCCTTCTTCCACTCGGCGTAGACGTAGCGCTCCGGGGGCAGGGGCCGCAGCGCCGGGCGATCCAGCCGCTCGTACAGCTCCCGCCGCGACACGCCCAGCTTCTGCAGGGGCCGGCGATTGAGGGCCTCCAGGGCCTCGGCGATGGCCTCGTTCAGCTCCCCCAGGCCCACGAAGGTGCGGTTGCGCAGGGCGGCCAGGATCCAGCGCTCCACCACCTGCACGGCCACCTCGGCCTTGGCCTTGTCCCGCGGGTGCCCCGGCCGCGCGGGGAGCAGCGCGGTCCCGTAGTGCTCCGCCCACTCCCGGTACGTGGGGTGCAGGTCGGGCTCGTAACGGCACGCCCGCGTGGTGGCCGTCTTCGGCTGGTCGGAGACCACCAGCTCCGGCACGCCGGCGAAGTACTCCACCGCGTCGGTGTGCCCGGCGATCCAACAGGGCAGGTCCTGCGCCTCGTAGGCCCGGGCGAAGGTGTAGCCGCTGGCGCCCAGCACGGCGACGAAGACATGGGCCTGGCGCACCTCGCCCGTGGCCGGGTCGACGTAGGGGACCGTGGGACCGGCGAAGTCGACGAACATCTTCTCCCCGGCCCGGTGGTCCTGACGCATCACCACGTCGAGCTTCTGCCGCCACTGCCGGTACCGCTCGCAGAACCGGCTGTACTGGTACCCGTCAGGGTGGCCCCGCTTGTACTCCACCCACAGCAGCTGCAAGGTCACGCCCTTGCGCCGCAGCTCCGTGTGGACCCATCCCCAGTCCGGTTCCGGGCGGCGGGGCCGGCCCTGGGGGTTGCCCGGGTACAGCAGCGCTTCCAGCGCCGCATCGTCCAGGTCCTCGGGCAGCGGCCAGCTCAAGCCGGCTGCCGCCGCCCGGTGCAAAAGCTCGCTGACCGTGCTGTGGGATACGCCCAGGCTGCGGGCGATCTGCCGCATCCCGAGTCCGCAGGCCAAATGCAGCCGCAGCATCTCCCGGATCCTGCGCACCGACAGCCTCCTCCCAGGCATGGAGCTCCGGTCACCGTCCCTCCCGTGGTCTCACCCCACGGGAGTGCGCCGCCGGGCATCCCAGCCCTTGCCGCCGCGTGCGCTCCGCCGGGATCGTGAACGGGGCCCCTCAGCGGGTCGCCTTCACCCTCACCGGGTGGTCGGATGGCCTCGGAATCGGTGGTCGGCTTGCTTCGTAACGCCTGGTCGGGATGGATCGTAACGGGTGGTCGGAATCGTTCGTAACGGGCGGTCGGGATCGGCCGTAATACGCAGCAGGTCATCGCCGCCTTCCGCTACGACCGCCAGCTCTCCCAGACCGCCCGGGCGCGCTATCGCGCCGCCTGCCTGCGCTTTGCCGACGTGCTGGCCGAGCGAACCTCGCTCGAGAAGCTGACGAACCTCATGCCCTGGCACCTTGAGATCTACGTGCAGGCGTGCACGGAACGCGGGCTCCGGCCGGCTACGATCCGCACGGACCTGGCCGCCATCCAGTACCTGCACGACCTTCTACGGCTCCGAGGCAAGGCCCGCTGGCGTCACCGCCTGCCCACACCCACCC
>LZRQ01000232.1 GCA_002159155.1 Firmicutes bacterium ZCTH02-B6 | reverse complement strand
GCGCTGGCCGCACCGGTTTCCGCGCCTCCCGCCGCGAGCCGCAGCGCCTCGGGCCGCACCGACACCGTTACGGGGCTCCCCGGTGACAGCGCCTGCGGCGGCGCGTCGCTGGTCTTGGGCGCCCGCCCGACGATCTCAAAGCCTTCTTCGGTCTGCACCCGCACCCATTCGCCTTCACGGCCGGCGACGCGGCCCTTGAACAAGTTGGTCATGCCGACGAAACCGGCCACAAAGACGCTGACCGGCTCTTCGTACACTTCCTGGGGCGTGCCCACCTGCTCCACCCGGCCGTCGCGCATGACGGCCACCCGGTCGCTCAAGGTCATGGCCTCCCGCTGGTTGTGGGTGACGAAGACGGTGGTGATGCCCAGCCGCTGCTGCAGGCGGCGCAGTTCCACCTGGAGCTCGTCCCGCAGCTTCGCGTCGAGGGCGGCAAAGGGCTCGTCCAGCAGAAAGATGGACGGGTTCACCGCCAGGGCGCGGGCAAAGGCGACCCGCTGCCGCTGGCCGCCCGACAGCTGGTGGGGGCGCCGCTGCTCAAAGCCGGCCAGCTGCACCAGGGCCAGCATCCGCTTGGCCCGGGCTTCGGCTTCCGAGCGCGGCACGCGCCGCATCCGCAAGCCGTACATGACGTTGTCCAGGACACTCATGTGGGGAAACAGCGCCAGCGACTGGAACACCATCCCCGTGTCCCGCTCGTAGGGCGGCACTCGCGTCACGTCTTTGCCGCCGATGAGCACCTGGCCCGAGTCAGGCTGCTCAAAGCCCGCGATCATGCGCAGGCTGGTGGTTTTCCCGCAGCCGCTGGGGCCCAGCAAGGTCATAAATTCCCCCGCCTGGACCGTCAGCGACACCCCATCCACGGCCTTGACGCCGCCCGGATACGTCTTGGTCACCTGTACCAAATCGACGCGGCTCACGCCGACATTGACCTCCCCAGCTAGCGCCAACAAAGGGGCGGGCTCGCTGCGCGCCCGCCCCTTTGTTGGGTTTCAAAGGTCTAGCGATGCGACCGGCTGCCGCTGACCCGACGGCTAGGCCTGCACGTCGCGGACAATCAGCTCCTGCCAGCGCTCGTTGATCCAGTCCTCCCAGTCCAGGTAGATGTGGTACTGGGGCACGATGGAGCCTTCGGCGCCGGGGCCGATGACGCGCTCGCGCAAGTCGGCAGGCACCGTGACCAGCTCCGAGCGAATGGTCGGGATCGTGTACAGGTTGGTGGTAATCCGTTCCTGGACGTCGGCCCGGAGCGAGTAGTTGATGAAGGCCTCCGCCTCCTCCTTGCGGCTGGAGGTGCGCAGGATGACCCACTCGCCCCGGTCAACGACCGGGCCTTCCACGGGGAACACCGACCGCACCGGCAGGCCTTCGTCCACCAGCACCTGGGTCACGTCGTTGTACAGCTGGCCAATGGGCACCTCGCCGCTGACCAGGGCCTGCTGGAAGGTGGCCTCGCTCATGTACCACATGCGCACGTGGGGCCGCACTTCCGCCAGCTTGCGCATGACCTCGATGATGCCATCCTGCGTCTGCAAGATTTGAGGGCCGCCAAAGAAGGTGTGGGCCGTGATCTCCAAGAGGAAGCTGTTGTTGGCGTGGGCAAACAAGCCCAGCTGCCCGCCGTAGGCCGGGTTCCACAAGTCGCTCCAGCTGGTGGGCGGCCGGCTGACGAACCGGGTGTTGTACGCCAGGTTGAGGTACCACGCGAGGGCCGCCACCGACACCAGCCCGTCGCCGCTGTAGCGCCGCAGCTCCTCGGGCACGTTGGCCACGTTGGGCACGTTGCGCTCGTTGTAGGGGGACCAGTACCCCTCCCGCATGCCGCGGATGGCCCAGCTGGAGGCCATCATCACCACGTCCACCGGCGCCTGCCCTTGCTCGACCGCGCCCCGGATCTGCGCGTACATCTCGGGACCCGTCGGCGCCGGCCGGGACTCCACCGCGATGCCGGTATCCCGCCGGAATGGAGCAAACAAAACTTCATCCAAGACTTCCTTAAAGATGCCGCCGTAAACCGCTACCTGCAAGGGCCGTGCCTGGGCCTTGACCCAAACGTGGGGTACTGCCGACAACACGGTCGCGCCGGCCATCGCGGCACCGGCCTTCTTGATCAGCGTCCGCCGCGTATAGCGCGCTGGTTGCATGCGTCGCCCGCCTCCTCCCTCGATTCGTGCTGTGGATTGTGGTGCCTAGAACCTGTGAATTTCGGATAGTCCTGCGCCTTCCGCCAACAGCACGCTCCGCGCCGGTCGCGGCCCCGGCGGCGTCCCCTGGGCGGGCGCGCGGGATTAATCCGCCCGTTTCGACGGGATTCGGCGCTTGTCCTGCCGCACGCCAAACGTTGTCGACTCTTGGGCGCCCTTCGCCGTGCCGTGCCTGTGAGTCCAGGAGGTTGTCCGCACGCTGGGCGGCATTGCCCTGAGCAGGACGACTAGGTTACGATAGGGTTGAGCCGCGGGCGGCGTGAGCGCCGGCGCGCGCTCGATGGAGGTCGGCCACGTGACGGTGCAAGAAATCTTGGCGCTGCCCGTCAACACCCCCGTGCACGGGCAGTTTCTTGTGCGCGAGTGTGAGCTGCGGGGCAGCGAAGGCCGCTACTTTCTCCGCCTTCTTTTGAGCGACAAGACGGGGGTTATCCCCGCTTACGTTTGGAATTACGACATCAACGCTAAAGCGCCCAAAGTTGGCGACGTGGCCAAGCTGCAGGGCGTGCGCGGCGAGTTTCAGGCGAGCCCCAAGATCGACGTTCAGTGGGGCAACATCCGCCGCGGCGACGTGCCGGCGGAGGAGCTGGTGGAGCGGCCGGCGGTGCCCGCTTTCGGCTGGAAATGCCTGGAGGGGATCGATCGCCTCTTTGCCGAGGAGCTGGCCAACCCGCATCTGAGGGCCTGGGCCCGCTTTTTCCTCGACGATCCGGACTTTCGCCAGCGGTTTGCCCTGTGGCCCGCGGCCAAGTCCAACCACCACAACTACCCCGGCGGGCTCGTGCGCCACACGTATCACGTCATGCAGCTATGCCGCTTTGCGGCGCGGGAGCTGTACCCGGACCTCGTCACCCCCATCGGTTACGAAACCCTGCTTTTCGCCGCGTGCTTCCACGACGTGGGCAAGCTCGAGGAGCTGGCCTTCCACCCCATCACGGGCGACGTCTATTACACCGAACGCGGCCAGCGCTTTGGCCACATCCTCCTCGGACGGGACATGCTGCGGAGTGCGGCCGCGAAGCTGGACGTGCCCGCGGACCTAGTCGACCGGGTGGATGAGCTGGTCATCGGCCACCAGGGCAAAAAGGAATGGGACACCCTGCGGGAGCCGCTGACGCTGGAGGGCATCATGCTCGCCGGCGCCGACTACTTTGACAGCCAGATCGGCAACATGGAAAGCGCCTACCGCGGCTTGCAGGCCAACGGCGCCGACGAGTTCCAGTTCGTCAAAGCGTTCGGGCGTTACATGTACGTGGGCGACGCCGCCGAACGGGGGCGCCACAACCTCCTCCAGGAAACCGGAGAAGCACAGGCTGGCGCGAGCGAGGACGCCGACGCCTGCTGACGCCTGCCGCGGCGCAATGACAAAACCGGCAGCCCACCGGTGTGAGCTGCCGGTTTTTCGCGTCGATGGCCTTCGTCAGCTGCGCCCGCCGGCCGCGTCGTCGGCGAAGCCGCGGCGCAGGGTGTTTTCCGTGATCACCCGCGTGTCCACGTACTGCTTGAGGTAGTCCGGCCCGCCGGCTTGAAAGCCGGTTCCCGACAGGCCGAGGCCGCCGAAAGGTTGCCGGCCCACCAGGGAGCCCGTGATCTTGCGGTTGATGTAGAAGTTGCCCACCCGGAACTCCTTGCGGGCCCGCTCGATGCGGGCGGGGCTGCGGGAGAAGATGCCCCCCGTCAGCTTGTAGTCGATGTCGTTGGCGATGTGGAGGGCCTCATCGAAATCTTTGGCCCGGATCACCGAGAGCACCGGCCCAAAGATCTCCTCGCACGCGAGCACCGCGGTGGGCGGCACGTCGGCGAAGATGGCCACCGGCACGTAGTAGCCGCCCAGGTCCTTAACCCGCGCCGGCGGCTCGTGGACGAGCACCGGCCGGCCCTCGCTGTGGCCCTTCTCGATGTAGTTGAGGATACGCCGCTGGGCCTCTTCCTCGATGACCGGCCCCACGTACGTGAGCGGCTCCCACGCCGGACCGATGATGAGGCTGCGGGAAGCCTCCACCAGCCGCTCAAGAAACGCGTCGTAGATGCGCTCGAGCACGATGGCCCTGGACGCGGCCGAGCACTTTTGCCCCGCGTAGCCAAAGGCCGAGGTGACGACGCCGGCCACCGCCTCGTCCAAGTCCGCGTCGTCGTCGACGATGACGGCGTTTTTGCCGCCCATCTCGGTGATGACCTGCTTGATGTGGCGCTGGTGGCCGCGGACCTGCACGGCCTCCTGCAAAATCCGCAGGCCTACCGCACGGGACCCGGTAAAGGCGATGATGTGCACGTCCGGGTGGGTTACCAGCGCCGCCCCCGCCTCTTCGCCGTAACCGGGCAAGTAATTGACGACACCGGCCGGCACGCCCGCCTCCCTGTAGATTTTGACGAGCTCCGCCGCGATGACCGGCGTCTGCTCCGCCGGTTTGAGGATGACCGCGTTGCCCGTCACCAGGGCCGCTGCGGACATGCCGGTGAGGATCGCCAGCGGGAAGTTCCACGGGGCGATGACCGCCGCCA
>LZRQ01000231.1 GCA_002159155.1 Firmicutes bacterium ZCTH02-B6 | reverse complement strand
GTGCACGCCTGAGAACCTGGCCGCGGTGCAGGGTCAGGTCAGCACGATCCTCGCCCGGGAGGGGACGGCCTTTCGGGTTGATGCGGCGGAGGGCGGGTGGTTCATCCCGCAGGATGTGCGCCTGACCCGGGTGCAGCTGCGGGGGCTGCTCAGCTCAGTCGTTGAGCCCTGCGTGGGCTATCTTGGTCCCGTGGAGGGCAGCGGCTGGCAAGCCGTGGCGGATCGGTTGGTAGCGGAAATCGGGCGGCGGCAGTAGACTAGGCGGCGACAGTAGACCGGCTAAGCGGTACATTAGAGATGCAAGCAGACGCCGGGGGCGGCGGGCGGATAAAGGCCTGCCGCCCCTATTCGCGTATTGGCGTCTGCCCTGGCACTCCCCTCCTATCGCAGCCAGACATTGCCCGCTGCCGGCCAGCAGGAACGGCTCATAGCTCACAGAAATAGCTCAGCAGACAAGGATGGAGCACGACAACCAAATAAGGAGCGCAGGGCGTCATGGAGGGCTCGCCACAGGCT
The DNA here is from genome assembly GCA_002159155.1 of Firmicutes bacterium ZCTH02-B6. Taxonomy (GTDB): domain Bacteria; phylum Bacillota; class Limnochordia; order Limnochordales; family ZCTH02-B6; genus ZCTH02-B6. Next base: position 4,314 of record LZRQ01000231.1, on the reverse strand, counting down.
GAGCCCATTTTTGTTGCCCTGCGGGCGCAGGCGGCGGCCGCTCGAGCGGCCACCGGCGCCGGAGCTTGGTGAGATTTCAAGTTTGCCTGGCTCCATCCAAGGCCTGACCCGGGGTGACGAAAGGAGGTGAACGAGGCCCCCAAGACCCGAGCAGGCCGGAGCGGGCAATTAGACGACGCAGCACACGACGCAGCCAGGAAGGGCCCAGGCAACCGGTGAGGAAACAAGGCGACTCCCGGCTTGGTGGGTGCTTCCGCAGACGGGGCCAAACGATGCAGCATACATCGCAGCCTTCGTCCCAATACCACAATGCATGCGTCGCAGCATCATCGCAGACACCAAGGGGGATCACCATGAAGAAAGCAGCTGTTCTCTTGACCGCAGCGCTGGTGCTGTCGCTGGCTGCTCCCTCGGTCTTCGCGGCCCAGATCGACGTGACGGGCCAGGTAGAGACCCGGTTTGAGTACAAGAAGGACTCCAGCGGCGAGTATCACCTGGAAGGTCTGACCGGCATCAAGCTGTCGCCCCGCATGAACGCGGGCGACAACGTGCGGCTGGGCATCCAGCTCCAGACGCAGCCCAACGACTTCGACGACGACGACAACCCGACCCGTGACTTTGCGGCGAGCCACGGCTCCTTGTCCAACGCCCTGACCCGGGTGTGGCTGGAGACCAAGGGCGCCCTCTGGAACGGCGGGCCGGAAGTCACCACGACCATCGGCGACAAGACGCTCAACTGGAACGGTTGGGTGGCCCACATGGGGACCCGCCGCGGTATCACCGTGGAGGGTATTGACCTGGGCGTCGCCAACGCCGACGTGTTCTACGTCTGGCAGACGGGTAGCGAGGACGGCCGGCCCATGGGTATGCGGGTCAGCTCCGACATGATCGAAGGGGTTGACCTGAGCGCTACGGCCGTGCGCCGGGCGGACAAGTTTGACGCCGCCCTGAGCGCCGGCACGGAGCTCAACGGCGTCCGGCTGGACGGCACCGTGGCGATGGACTCGGCCCGGCGCTATGCCTTCAAGGTCGACGCCGCTATGGAGGCGGCCGAGAACCTGACGCTGAAGGCTGGTTTCCGCCAGATGCAGGCTGGGTTCGCGCCCATGTATCCTGAGCTCGACTCGGGTTACATCGTGCCGTTCCACTCCGAGAGCAACGCCAGCGGCTTCAACATCGGCGTCGAGACGGTGCATCAGGGCTTTACCTTGGCGGCTGACTACGACCAGCCGACCAACAAGGCCGTCCTGAGCGCCGCCAAGACCTTCGATGTGCAGGGCCATGCCATCGAAGGCAAGTACACCGCCACCGTCAAGGCCGGCGAGGACGTGAAGCACGAGGTGCAGGCTTCCACCAGCACCGACCTGATTCCGTACCTCCAGGGTCTCGGCGTGAGCGGCAAGGTCGCTGTCCAGGGCAGCGACATCGACTACGAAGTCGGCGCGACCTACGAGGCGCCCAACGGCATCAACCTGGGTGCTAAGTACAACTCCGAGGACGGAGCGGTCGTGTCCGCCGGCCTGAAGGTCAGCTTCTAAGGGACACAGCTGGGGGAGAAACGCCGTCCCCGAAGCTGCCACCAGTCAGGCAAATTCAAGGCAAGGCCCCAGGGGGAGCCCGCTCCTCCTGGGGCCTTGTGCTATGATCAACTTGCGACCTCGTCCTGCGCTCTCGCCCGGCAGTTCGTGAGTGGCCGCCGCTCGGCAGGCGGTGCCGGACGAGACAGCATCAGGCGGGACTGCCAGTCAACTGAACTTTCGGCGGTTTCCGGTCGTCATCGCGCATAGAGGAGGGGCGCCGGAGTGAACAGCCGCAAATCGGGCCCGTTGCCTGTCGAGGAATTGATTGCACGCTGCTTGACCGGCGACGTGCGCGCCTTTGAAACGCTGGTGAAGATGCACCAGGGGCAAGTGTACGGCTATGCCTGCCGCATGGTGGGGCCCGACGCGGCCGAAGACATCACGCAGGAGGTGTTCCTGCGGGTGTATCGCTCCCTGCACACCTTCCGCAGCGAAGCCGAGTTCAAGACGTGGCTGTACCGCATCACCACCAACGTCTGCCTTGACCACCTGCGCCGGGTGCGCCGTCAGGGCGGGCGCCTCTTGTCGCTTGACAGCGCTCCTAACGGCAGTGAAGAATCGCCTTTAGGATGGACCATTGCGGACCAGGCGGCGGATCCGGGTGCGACGGACCCTGAGGTGCGCGCGGAACGGCGGGAACTGGCGCAGGCCTTGCAACAAGCCTTGTCGCGGCTTTCCGACAAGCACCGCGCGGTGCTTGTGCTCCATGATATGTACGGCTTTCGCTATGAGGAGATTAAAGACATCCTCCACTGCTCGCTGGGTACGGTCAAATCCCGCCTCTTTTACGCCCGGCGGGCACTAAGGGAGGAGCTGCGCCCCTACCTGGACGCGGTAGGCGAGTGGCCCGCGTCGGGGGCGTCGTCGGCTTCGTGAAGCGCCGGGAGGGGTAGGTTTGCGCTGTTCGTTGGACCTCCTGTTGGCCTACATGGATGATCAACTTTCCAGCCCAGTCCGGGACAGGGTGCGCCATCATCTGGCTCGCTGCCCCGTGTGCCGCGCGGAGTTGGCCCAGATGCGGGCCATGAGGGAATTGTTGGCCACAGTTCCCGCACCCACCCCGCCACCGGGGCTTGTGGAAACCATCGTCGGGCATGTGCGCTTCCGCGAGGCGGAGCAGGTGCGCCGCCGCCCGCAGGTGCGATTTTGGCAGGGGTGTTTCGCCGGCGGTGCCGTGGCGGCGGCAGCGCTGGCCATGTGGCTAGTGGGATCCAGCTGGCTTGAGCGGGACAGCGGCGTGGCCGCAGCGACGGCCCTGGAGGCCGCGGTGCAGGAGCACATCGTCTACGCAGCCCTGCTGGAAACCGGCGCAGGTGACTGGGTCGACTGGGCTTGGGCGCCGGCAGGCGATCGGCCATGACGGGTTTGCTGGCACGTTGGGGGCACGGCGCCGTCCTGTCGGGCGTGCTCGTGGCGGCGTTGACGACCCTGGCGCCAGCCGCGCCGGGCGGCACATGCGTCACGGTAGGCCACGGCACCGCCGACGCCGTGTGGCAGCAGGCGCAGCGGCTGCTGCGGGCGGCCGAGGAGGCCCGGTGGGCCGACGCCATCAGCTATAAGGAGCTGCAAATGCTTTTCCTGCGCCGCGGGACCGAAACGGTCACGCGGTCTATCGCCTGGAGACCGCCAGCGGAGTTAAGGGTCGAGGAGGATCACGACGGCGGGCGGCGCATCGCGGTGTGGAACAGGGACGAGCAGTGGTTGTACGACTCCCGCGTGCCCTTTGTGCTGCACACCGAAGCCGGCGCGGCCGGGCTGGCCGTGATGGAGCCTCCCGTGAGCATGCGCCCGCTGGTCACGGCGCAGGCGGCGTTTGGCCACTGGGGGTTCACCAAGTCCCATGGTCCCGGAGGCCGTCCCGTTTATGTGGTGGAGGGCGGCCGGCACCATGCCTACAGCCGCTACTGGATCGACGAGGACAATTTCTTCCCCTGGAAAGAGGAGCACTACGGTCCCGGGTGTGAGTTGGTAGGGATCATTGTTCGCTCGGATGTAGATTTTGATCCTGAGCTGAGCGACGATGTGTTCCGGTTTGAACCGCCGCCGGGGACGGAAGTGATCGACGACCCGGTAGCGTGGCGGGTGAGGTCGATCATTTATGGCCTGGCGCCTCAGACGGCCATCGACCCGGCCGTGCCCAACTATGTGCCGCCGGGGTACACCCTGGTGAGCGGCGGCATTACCGAAGTGGACGGCAGTCCTGCGCTGCACTTGCGTTTCCACGATGGAAAGCAGCTGTTGTCGTTGTTCCAGGTGCTGCACGAGGGGGCCCGCTCCTTGGCCGGCGTCACCCGGCGGCTGTCGGATGGCAGCGGGGCGGAAGTGCTGGTCATGGGGGCAGTCAAGCAAGGCTACCTCTTTCTGGTCGTCGGCGACGTGAGCCAGGCCGAGGCCGAGCGCATTTTGGCCAACTTGGATTTCTCGCCTGACGACTGAATCCCAATTGCAAGAGAGGAGCGTGCCGCATGTCCACTGCTTTGCCTGCCCACCGGCGCGTCGTACGGCGACGGTTCGGGACGCCTGCCTCTTTGGCCTTGGCACTGGCGTTTTTTGTGTTGGGCGGCGCCGCCGGCGTCGTGGCCCAGGAGGCCCAGCCGGACGTTTACCGTCTGACGTTGGCCCAAGCCGTCGCGATGGCGTTGGAGTACGACCTCGAGCATGCCATTGCACGGCTACAATGGGAAAACGCGCAAATCGACAGCCGCATCGCGCAGGCCAGCGGCCCGGTGAGCGC
>LZRQ01000230.1 GCA_002159155.1 Firmicutes bacterium ZCTH02-B6 | reverse complement strand
ATATTGAGGTGTGACCAGGTCAACGACAGCCTCAATGGCCGTGTTGAAAAGCTCAGCCGCCAAGACGGTACCGATGGCCCCTGCCAGAAGGGCAACGCCCGCACCCGGCACGCCCACCGCCCAGGCCGCCAGCAACACCAGCACGGCCGCGGCCACATGAATCCGCACGTTGCGCTGGGTGCGGAAGGCGTAGACGATACCCTGGATGGCAAACCGAAAACTTTCGCCCAATGTGCGGGCACGCATGGGGCTCATGGGCTGCTCACCGGCCGCCGCTCCGCGTCTCACCGCACCAATCCCGCCCCGGCCAAAATCGCCTCTTCGCGGTCGCGCATGGCCTGCCGGGCGGCGTCCTCCTCGTGGTCGTACCCCAGCAGGTGCAACACGCCGTGGACGCACAAATACGCCAGCTCCCGCTCTACCCCATGCCCGTACTCTTCCGCCTGCCGGAGAGCGGTCGGCACCGAGATGACCACGTCCCCGAGGAGCAGGGGCCGCTCCGGGTAGCGTTCGGGGTGCAACCGTAGGTCGGAGATCTCCTCCGGTTCCCAAATCGGAAAGGACAGCACGTCGGTCGGGGCGTCCTTGCCCCGGTAGTCACGGTTGAGAACCTGGATTTCGTCGTCATCCACCAGGGTGACGGACACCTCTGCATGGGCCGGCATACCTTCTGCGATGAGCGCCGCCTGAACGACGGCCTCCAACTGCTTGGCCACCTCGTCGGCCACAGCGACCGTAGTGCGGTTAATCAGCACAACTTCCATGTCGAGACTACCTCCCGGGCATGCGCCTAGGCCCGGCCTGCACCGATCCCGGATTGGCTCGCGGCCCCCTGCCGCTGCAGGTCGTGCTCTTTCATCGGCACCTCGGGGTACTCCACCCGCTTGTGGTAAATCCCCGTCAACACCCGTACAAAGGCTTCCGCCACTTTGTCCAAGTCCCGCAGCGTCAGGTCGCTCTCGTCCAGCTCACCGGCTTCCAGCCGCTCTTTGATGATGCGCCGCACCAGCCCCTCGATGCGCCCGGGAGTCGGGCGGCCCAAGGAGCGCACCGACGCTTCCACGGCATCGGCCAGCATCACGACGGCAATTTCCTTGGACTGGGGCTTAGGCCCCGGGTAGCGGAAATCCCGCTCGTCGACCGCTTCGCCCTTGGCGTTTTCAACCGCCTTCTGGTAAAAGTACTTGACGAGGTCGGTGCCATGGTGCTGCCGGATGAAGTCGACGATCACCTCCGGCAGCTTGTACTCCCGCGCCAGCTCCACCCCGTCCCGCACATGGGAGATAATGATCAGCGTGCTGAGGCTGGGTGAGATCTTGTCGTGCGGGTTCTCGCCGACGAACTGGTTTTCCACGAAGAAGTACGGTCGCTTGGTCTTGCCGATATCGTGGTACAACGCCCCGACCCGCACCAGGAGCTGGTCCGCCCCGATGGCCTCTGCCGCCGCTTCCGCCAAGTTGCCCACGAGGATGCTGTGATGATACGTCCCCGGGGCCTCCATCAACAGTTTGCGCAGGAGCGGGTGGTTGGGGTTGGACAGTTCCAGGAGGCGGATAGACGATGTGATGCCAAACAGCGCCTCCAGGTACGGCAGCAGGCCGATGGTGCCCACCGCCGAGACGATCCCGTTGAGCAGCCCCAAAAACGAGTACTGGATCAAAAACGTCTCACTGCGCATAAGGCCTAGGGCGATCATCGTCAGGAAACATGCGCCTCCGACGATGATCCCGGCCCGCGTCAAATCGGAGCGCTGGCTCACCCGCGAGACGCTGTAGACACCAGCCACGCCGCCCGCGAGCCCAACGAGGAAGTACCGTCCGTCAAATCCAAAAAGGCTCGCGAGCATGGCCGACAAGATGACGGTGACCACGATGGCGAGCCGCGAGTCCAAGAGCAAGGTGACCAGCAGGCCCGCCAAGCCTACGGGCACCAGCAGCGCCGTGCCTTGCCAGTTGATGAAGCTGCCCACCTTGGCCAAGCCAGCCACCATGAGCACAATAAGCCCCAACAGCAGCAGCTGTCGCTCGCTGGTGAGAATATCGCGCCGGTTTTGGTGCAAATAGACGCCAACGACGGCAAACAGCAGCGCCAGCAGCACCGCGTGGCCTGCCAACTGCCCGTAGCTGTAGCGGCCGTCCAAGAGTCCCAAATCCTGGAGCAGCATGATGTGCTCCGGCCCCACCGGGTCGCCCCGGCGGATGATGATCTGGCCTTCCCGCACCCGCACTTCGGCCACGGCGCGCATGGCCTCCTGGCGCGCCCGTTCCATCCGCTCGGGGCTCGGGATCAGGTTGGGCCGGATGACCTCCTGCACCACTGCCGCCACAAACTCGCGCTCCCCTGGCGGCAGGCTGGTAATCGGGGCCAGGGTCGGGACGGCCTCCCGCTCCCGCTCCAGGTCGTCGCCGCCGATGCGGCGCCGGAGCATGACGTCGCTGGCTATCCGCAACGTGCGATCTTCGAGCGCATCCCGGCCGTCGTCTCCCAGTTGCAGGGCGTAGACGAGGACCTGCTCGTTCAAGGCCACAGCCTGCTGGGTCAACTGCGCCGCAGCCTCAGCCGCCAGCCGGTCCCACGGCAAGGCCGGTGCAGGCAAAGACTCTTCGGCCGGCGCCTCGCCTTCGCCGGACTGCTCCCCAAGCTCTTGGTCGCCGCCTGCTTCGACCGGCTGCAATTCGGCCAAGGCGCCTTGCCGCACCGAGTTGATCACCTGAAAGATGAGCTTTACCCGTTCCTCGCTGCGCAGCGCTTCGGCCGGGTTTATCTCCCAGTTGACGGGGTCGAGCTCGGCCTCCCGCACCGCCTCCCTGGCCGCCTGCTCCCGCAACTCTCCGGTACGGTACCGGTTCACCACATCGCGAGGGGCCACCACGTCGCGGGTCGCGACATCGCCTACCTGCCAGTCAAGCGCGTCAGGGGTGCTGCTGGCGGTCATGATAGCCAGCAGCACCACATACATTACGCCTGCCAGCCACGCGCGCCGAGCCGGGCTGGGTCGGGAGAGAAACCCTTTGACGGACTCCCACGCGGACGCGCGCAAAGACGCCCACACGGCGTGGGCGCCTCCTCTGCGGCCGGAGCCTTGACCGCTGCCGTTAGCTTTCCTTGACATCTGCGTCATCTCCCGCCGCTCTTGCCCGCGCGGCCATGCGGGCCTGGGCACGGCGCTGCTCGTCCCGCTCATAGGCGCGGATGATCGCCTGCACCAGCTCGTGCCGGACTACGTCGGCATCAGACAATTCGATAAAGGGGATCCCCGTATCAGCCAAGACCGTCCGAGCATGAGCCAGTCCCGACACTTGGCCCGGCGGCAGGTCGATCTGCGTCAGATCGCCCGTCACCACCATGCGGGAGCGCAGGCCCATGCGGGTCAGGAACATTTTCATCTGCTCAGGCGTCGTATTTTGCGCCTCATCCAAGATGACGAAGGCGTCCTCGAGCGTCCGGCCCCGCATGTACGCCAAGGGGGCCACCTCAATGACGCCCCGCTCCACGTGCCGCTGATACGTATCGGCGCCGACAATATCGTACAAGGCGTCGTACAGCGGCCGCAAGTACGGGTCCACTTTCTCCTGCAGGTCGCCGGGCAAGAAACCGAGCCGCTCACCAGCCTCCACCGCGGGCCTGGTCAGCACAATGCGGTGTACGGATCGCTCCTTGAGGGCAGCAATGGCGACAGCCACGGCCAAGTAGGTCTTGCCCGTCCCCGCGGGGCCAATGGCGAAAACGAGGCTGTGGCGCCGCATCGCGTCCACATACCGCTGCTGTCCCACCGTGCGGGGTGTAACGGGCCGGCCCCGGGCCGTGAACACCACCGCGTCCCGCTGGATGTCGGCCAGACGAGCGCCGTTTCCATGGGCCGCCAGGCGCAGCGCGTAGCGGACCTCCTGGGCGGTCAAGTACGGGCGCTGGCGGGAGACCTCCGCCAAGTCGTGCAACACCCGCAGCGCCGTGTCGACGGCGGACGGTTCGCCGTTGATAACCAGCGTGTTGCCCCGAGGCACGATGCTGACCCGCAGCTCCCGCTCAATGGTGCGCAGGTGCTCGTCCCGCTCGCCCGACACCCCCAGGGCCGCCGCATTGTCGTCTACGATGAACTTGGCTTCCGCCACGGCTTTATTCAAATGCGCGGGTACCCCTCCCCAAAATCCTCATTTTGCATCCTCCAGGGCCGGATCGCCGATGGGGGCAAATCGTCCCAGGTCCTGCCGGACTTCCACGGTCACGGCGGCGCGTATGACGCCGGCGGCCGCATCTTCCCAGACCGAAATCTGCTCGTCAACGACGTCGGCACCGGCGGGCAACTGGCTCACGGCCTGCTCTCGGGCAGAAGCGACCGCCGCTTCGCGGGCGGCGGCCGGATCCACCGCCTGCGACAGGCGGCGCACCTCGTAGCCGACGTGCCACGTCCACGACACGTGAGGCAGCCACGTCGGCGCGATGGTGCGCTCCTCCCAGCGCACCGCGGAGAAAGTGGTCTCGGAACGGCCGATCCGCCACTCCCGCTCCCCGACCTTGATGGTCAGATAACGATGAACTCGCCCCGTCTCTTCCTCGAGAACGTGCACGAGGTGCGCTTCGCCCAACCCCCTGTACCACGCCCGGCCGCGCACGACTCCTTCGGCCCGAACATAGGGCAGTTCCCCGCGCTGCACGCGCTCGAGGTACTCGGCGCTGCCGGGGGCCAGCATGCCGCTGATGAGCGGCTGGCCAGCGCGCACCGTTTCGCCGGGGGCTACCAGTACTTCCCCCCGGATGGCCGCGACCCGCTCAACGACGCCGTCGCGAACCGCCACTATGTGGCCGGGGCGACGCAGGTCCTCGTCAAGCACGGCGC
>LZRQ01000229.1 GCA_002159155.1 Firmicutes bacterium ZCTH02-B6 | reverse complement strand
GCTCAAGAGGGACTCCCTGCGGTGGCGGCGATCAGCCGCCGGCCGACGTTTGTCGAGGGACCCGTGGCGCTAGAGGTGCACGTCCTCGATTTCGCTGGCGATCTATATGGCGAGGCGGTCGAGGTGGAATTTCTCGACCGGCTCCGGGGCATTGTCCCGTTTGGGTCCGCGGAGGAACTGCGCCGGCAGATCCAGCAGGATGTGGCCATGGCCAGGGCGCGTTTCGCGGCGGGTGCCGCCAGTTCCCCGTCGGCCGCTACCGTCTGCGGTGCCGACCGGGCCTAACGGAGACTAGAGCGGGCCGGCCACTCAAGCAAGTTGGTTTTACAAGGCCCGGGCGGTGTGGTATAACTAAGCAAGGAAACCCGTCACTAGGCAGGCCGATTCCTCCGGCGGTCCGCTTGGTCTCGGGGGTTACATCCAAGATGGAGGTGCGGACAATGTCTTTGTCCAAGGAAGCCAAGCAGCGTATTATCGCCGATTTCCAGCAGCATGAGGGGGACACGGGTTCGCCCGAGGTCCAGGTGGCCATCTTGACCGCCCGGATCAACGAGCTGACGGAGCACCTGCGCGTGCACAAGAAGGACCACCACTCCCGGCGCGGCCTGTACAAGATGATCGGCCAGCGGCGCGGGCTGCTCAACTACCTGCAGCGCAAGGACGTAGAGCGGTACCGGGCGTTGGTGGAGAAGCTGGGGCTGCGGCGGTGAGAAAAGAGCGGTTTCGACCGCTCTTGTTTGCATCTGGCGTGCGCACACAGGACGCACGTCCCCAGGAGGTTTCACAAATTGATGGCAAGGACGTTTCAAACGGAAGTGGGCGGCCGTCCCCTGGTCATCGAGACGGGGAAAGTGGCCAAGCAGGCCAACGGCGCCGTCCTCGTCCGTTATGGGGACACGGTGGTCCTGGTCACCGCCGTCATGTCCAAAGAACCCCGGCAGGGCATTGACTTTTTCCCGCTGCTGGTCGACTACGAAGAGCGCATGTACGCCGTCGGGAAGATCCCGCGGGTGTGGTTGCGGCGCGAGGGCCGGCCTAGCGAGGCCGCAACGCTCGCGGCGCGCATGATTGACCGCCCTATTCGGCCACTGTTCCCCGAAGGGTTCCGCAACGACGTGCAGGTGGTGGCTACGGTCCTTTCGGTGGAGCACGACAACTCCCCGGAGATCGCGGCCATGATCGGCGCGTCTGCCGCCCTCCACATCTCTGATATCCCATTCCTTGGGCCCATTGGCGGCGTCAAGGTGGGCCGGGTGGACGGCCAGTTCGTCATCAACCCGACGTCGGCGCAGAGCGATGTGACGGAGCTTGAACTTGTCGTCGCGGGCACACAAGATGCCATCATGATGGTGGAAGCCGGTGCCAAGGAGCTGCCGGAAGAGGTTATGCTGGAAGCCATCATGTTTGGCCACGAGGAGATCAAGCGCATCTGCGCGTTCATCGAGGAAATCCGGGCCGAAGTCGGCAAGCCCAAGGTGGAAGTGACCCTGTATGAGCCCGACCCAGCGGTGAGCGACTGGGTGCGGGAGCGGGCCACGGAAGAGCTGCGCACGGCTGTCCGAAGCGCTGACAAGCAGAGCCGGGAGCAGGCGGTCGCGGACCTCAAGGCCCGCATCCTCGAACAGTTCCAGCAGGAGTGGGGCGAGGAGGGTTTCGCCACCCACGCCAAAGCTGTGGAGACCGTCTTTGACAAGCTCCTGAAAGAACAGGTCCGCCAAATGATCGTGGTGGAGGGCGAACGTCCCGACGGCCGCAAGCTGGACGAAATCCGCCCCATTTGGTGCGAGGTAGGTGTCCTGCCTCGGACCCACGGGTCGGCCATCTTTACCCGCGGCCAAACCCAGGTGATGAGCGTCTGCACACTGGGCCTCAAGGGCGATGAGCAGATGCTGGATGACCTGAGGGACGAGAGCCGCAAGCGCTACATCCACCATTACAATTTCCCCGGCTACAGCACGGGCGAGGTTAGGCCAATGCGATCCCCCGGGCGCCGCGAGATCGGGCACGGGGCCTTGGCCGAACGGGCGCTGGCTCCGGTCATCCCGCCGGAGGAGGAGTTCCCGTACACAATCCGCGTTGTGTCCGAGACGCTGGAGTCCAACGGGTCGACGTCGCAGGCCAGCGTCTGCGGGAGCACCTTGGCGCTGATGGACGCGGGCGTCCCCATCCGCAAGCCGGTGGCGGGTGTGGCCATGGGGTTGGTCAAGCACGAGGACGGCTTTGCCGTGCTTACCGACATCCAGGGCATCGAGGACCATCTGGGCGACATGGACTTCAAAGTGGCCGGTACGCGCGATGGCGTGACGGCCCTGCAGATGGACATCAAGATCAAGGGCGTCACCCGGGCGATCCTGCAGAAGGCCCTTGAGCAGGCGCGGGCTGGACGGTTGTTTATCCTGGACAAGATGCTGGAAGTGCTGCCCGCCCCGCGCCCGGACCTGTCCAAGTACGCGCCGCGCATCACCACCATGGAAATCCCGGTGGACAAGATCCGCGACGTGATTGGGCCCGGCGGCAAGATGATCAACAAGATCATCCAGCAGACGGGCGTGGAGATCGATATCGAGGACGACGGGCGCGTCTTTATCGCCTCGCCAGACCAGGAAGCGTGCGAAAAGGCCAAGGCCATGATCGAGACGCTGGTCAAAGACGTGGAGGTCGGCGCCACGTACCTGGGCACCGTCAAACGCATCATGAACTTTGGCGCCTTTGTAGAGATACTTCCCGGCAAGGAAGGGCTCATCCACATCTCCGAGTTGGCGCCGTACCGGGTGTCCAAGGTTGAGGACGTACTCAACATCGGCGACGAGGTGCTGGTGCGGGTGACCGAGATTGACAAGCTGGGGCGCATCAACCTGTCCCGCAAGGACGCTTTGTCGCCGGAAGCGCTGGCGGCCGAGAAGGCTATGGGTGAGGCCAACGGCAACGGTCGCTATGAGCGGGATGGCGGCGACCGGGGCCGGCGGCCCGGACCAGGAGGCGGCCGGCGCGACGAGCGGCGCGGTCTCCGTAACCGGTAGTGATGTTCTGAAGCAGCACCCGCGGAGAGCAGGTGGTCACGGGGGAGGTCACCTGCTTTTTTCTTTTCAGGGAGAGCTGGACGCAGGACGCGCAGCCGGGAGAGGTGTGGGCGGTGGCTGGGCTGCACGTGCGTGAAGGGCGAGTCCGGGACATATGGCCGGTCCGGCCCGGGCTGTGGCAGCTGCGGGTCGATGTGGATGGTCGGGAAGAACCCGCACTCCTCTATGAAGCGTTGACGCCCGTGCCCGCTGTGGGCGACCGGGTTGCTCTCAACACGACTGCAGTAGATTTGGGGCTTGGCACCGGCGGCATGCATTTCGTCATTCACGTACTCGGCCGGGAAGGCCCGGGCACGGGCAGCGCCGGCCACATCGTGAAATTGCGCTACACGCCCCTGCAGTTCGCTGTCTTAGCGGCTGAAGAGCCTGCCAGTCCCCACCATGACCTTCTCGTGCAGCGGGACGATCTGGCCGGCATGCCCGTTGTCGTAGCCGAGCTGCACAGCCAGTTGCCGCCGGCAGCTGCCGCGCTGCGGCTCGCCCTGGGTGATGACGCACGCATCGCCTATGTTATGACCGACGGCGGCGCGCTGCCGTTGGCGTTGAGCAGCGTTGTGGACCACCTGCGCCAGGCCGGGTTATTGGACGCGACGGTCACGGTCGGGCATGCCTTCGGCGGGGACTTGGAGGCGGTCAACGTGTTTTCGGGGTTGCTGGCAGCCCGTTGGGCGCTGGCCGCCGACGCTGCGATCGTTGCCATGGGACCCGGAGTGGTCGGTACCGGCACGCGTTTTGGCACGACGGCCATCGAAACGGGGCACCACCTGGACGCCGCAGACGTGCTGGGAGGCCGGGCCGTAGCCGCATTACGCCTCAGCTTCGCCGATCCGCGCCCGCGGCAGCGGGGCGTCAGCCACCACACGTTGACGGCCCTCGGAGTCGTGGCCCAGCGGCCGTGCTGGGTCGCACTGCCCCGTTTGGCGCCCGAACAGGAGCAACTGGTATGGGAACAGCTGGCGGGGGCCGGCGTCCCGGCGCGCCACCGGTTGGTGGTGGAGGATCGGGGGAAAAGCGCGCTGGACCTCCTGGCGCGCCGCGGCGTGGAGCTTCGTTCTATGGGCCGCACGCCCGAGGAGGACGCGGCCCCGTTCCTGGCAGCGGCGGCCGCGGGCTTCGTCGCAGCCGACTTGCTTCTCGCGAGCCGGACACCATGATCAACACCGTGAGGCCAGCATGAGCAAGCCAACCAGCGACACGCTCAAGGAATACTTTGCGGACCTGCATGTCCACGTGGGTCGCTCGAGCGACGGGCGGCCGGTGAAGATCGCAGCTTCAAGCGCCATGACCTTGCAGGGGGTGCTCGAGGAGTGCCGGAGCCGGAAGGGGATCGACCTGGTCGCGGTGGTGGACGCCGCCTCGCTGGGCGTGCAGGCGGACATAGAGTCACTTATCGGCACAGGGGACCTGACGCCGCAACCTAATGGCGGGCTCCGTTATGGAGACGGCCCGGTGCTCATCCCGGCGGTCGAGCTGGAGGTTGGCGGCGCCGGCAGGGGACCGGCCCATTACGTCCTGTATCTACCCGACCTAGCGGCCGTGCGGAAGGTAGTCCGATTCCTTTCGCCGCGGGTCACCAACATGCAGCTTTCTACCCAGCGGGTACGCGCCGCCGCCCTCGACCTGTTGCACCTGGCCGAAGGCTGCGGCGGCGTGCTGGTGCCGGCGCACGCCTTCACGCCCCACAAGGGTTTCTACGGCGCCTGCGCGGATCGGTTGTCGGACGTATTTGGTCAAGAGGCGGTGCGCATCCCCGCGGTGGAACTAGGAT
>LZRQ01000228.1 GCA_002159155.1 Firmicutes bacterium ZCTH02-B6 | reverse complement strand
CCCCCGGGCTGTGCCGCCGGCTTTCATGAAGTCGTCGATGATGAGCACCCTGGTGCCGGGTGCGATGGCCCGCCGTGACAAGGACATGGTTTCGATGCGCCGGGCGGAGCCGGAGACGTAGTTCATGGTGAGCACCGTGCCCTCGCTCAAGCGCGTCGAGCGGCGCACGATGGCCAAAGGCACGTTGAGCGCCCGGGCCGTCATGAGGGCGATGGGGATGCCCCGGGTCTCCACGGTCACGACGGCCTGCGGCTCCCGCTCGTAAAAACGCGTCGCAAAGAGTTCTCCAATACGCGTCAAAAGGTGCGGGGAAGCGACGATGTCGCTCATGTACAGAAACCCGCCGGGCAAGATGCGGTCCGGGTCAGACAAGCTGTGGACCAGCTGGTCGACCACTTCACGCATGACGGGCCGCGACAAAAGGGGCACGTAACGCACGCCGCCGGCCGCCCCGGGGAGCGTCTCCACCCGGCCGAGGCCAAGCCTTTGGCATGTGTCGCGCACGATGGCGATGTCCTCGCTCAGTGTAGATTTGGCCGCGCCCAACAGCTCGCCCAGCTCGGCGAGGGTGATGATCTGGTGCGGGCGGTCCACCAACAGTTTCGTGACCGCGCTGATCCGCTCGCTCCGCCGCACACGTCTTCGCCTCCCTGCCCTTCAGGCACGGACGCCCGGCCGCTCGCCGCCCGCCGCCTCTCGCCTACCGACCGGCCAGCGCCCGGCGCGCCAGCTCCAGGTCCTTGGGCTTGTCCACGTCAAAGCCTATCTCGGCGTAGGGCACCGGGATGATCGCCCCGTTGATGCCGAGCTTTTGCCGCACGACTCGCTCGATGTCCGCGGCCGACAGCCGGCGCATGAGGAACTTGATGATGAAGCCTAAGCCCAAAAGGCGCGCCATGCCCACCGGATCTTTGCGGAGGGCCACGGCCTGCTCAAAGAGGGGCCGCTGCTTTAGGAGCACCTCCGGCGACAGCAGTACGCAGTTGCCGCCGGTGTAGACGCCTTCGCGCAAGCTGACGTAGGTACGCCGCCCGCTGGGAAACCGGGCCTCGCTGCTCTCCCGGCTCACCATCGGGTAAAACGCGTCAAGGCTCCCTGGGCCGCCCGCCTCCTTGTCGCGCCGGCGGCACCGCTCAACGAAGTCCTCGATGGCTTCAGTCGTCACCAGGGGAATATCCGAGGTAATCACCAGGAGCCGTTCACGACCGGCCGACCCTTCGCCCAGCAGCGCCCGCGCGCCGTGCTCCAGGTTGTCCAACAGGCTTCCTACCGGGGAGATGAGCTGCTCGTCCTTCACGTCCAGAGCCGCCGCCAGCTCCTCCACGGGACCGACGATGCCGATGGGTCCGATGGACGGTGCTTGCCGCAGGGCGTCCAGAACATAGGCGATCATCGGCCTGCCTTCGATCTCGATCAGCGCTTCATAGGGGCTGTCGCTGACGGACGCGAGCGGCCCCCGGTTGGGCGCGCCGGCCAGCACCAGCGCGGCGATGGGCTGCTTTGTGCTCATTGTTCACCCCGGCCGTTATGTCGAGCGGTAAACTGTTCGGTGATCAGTTTCATGAGGCTGCTCTGAGCGCTCTCGATATGGGCTTCGGCCAGCGAGCGGGCGAGCTCCGAATCCCGCCGCCCGAGAGCCTCCACGATGGCCTTGTGCTCTTCCAGCGCCACTTTCATGCGCTCGACGCGCGCCAGGGTGCGCGACCGGAACCGCTGGATCTGCTCCCGGAGCAAGCTCAAGATTTGAACCAGCCGCTCGTTGTGACTCGCGGAAAAGAGCAAGTCGTGGAACGCGGTGTCCTTTTCGATCATCCCGTCTACATCCTGCCGCTCGATGCACTCGCCGATCTCCACCAGGAGCCGCTCCAGCCGCTCCAGCTGCTCCTCCGTGGCCCGCTCCGCCGCGAGCTCGGCCGCCAGGCCCTCGAGCGCTCCCCGGATCTCAAACACTTCGGCGATGTCTTTCATGGAGATGTCGGCCACGTAGGCGCCTTTCCTGGGCACCATGACGACGAAGCCCTCTTGCTCGAGCTTCCGGATGGCTTCACGGACGGGCGTCCGGCTCACCCCCAGTTCCTCGGCCAGCTGGATCTCCATCAGGCGTTCACCGGGCTTGAGGTGGCCAGTGATGATGGCTTCCCGGATCGCCTCAAACACCAGCTCCCGCAGGGGTTTGTAGTTATCCAGCTTGATGGGCATCAACGGCCCTGGCATCGGACACCCCTCCTTGCCGGGCGGCGGCCGCAGGCAACCTGCCCGGATCCTCACTACTGCACTCGCTCTTTGGATTGCACGATCCGGCATCCATCGGGGCGGAAACGACACGCGGCCACAAACGGCACCACGCCCGCAAGCGCGTCAGCCAGCGCACGCGCATGGGCCTCGTCGGCGGCCAGCCCAAAGACGCTTGGGCCGCTCCCGCACATTACCGCTCCCAGGGCGCCGGCCTCGAGCACCCGCTGTCGCAGGGCATAAATTTGCGGGTAAAGCCGCACCGCCGCGGGTTCGAGATCGTTGTAAAGCAGGCGGGCCACCGCCTCCACATCGTGGCGCCCGAGCGCCTCGGCCATAGCGGCCGCCCTCCCGGCGCCGCCGGGACTGAACCACGGCTCCTGGATCGAGCTTGCGCGCCCGGCATCGGCCCGCTCACCGTCAGCGGCTTTAGCTGCCGCCTCGGCATACAACTGGTCGTATAGCCGGTACACGTCCGCCGTCGACACCGCGAAGCCGGGGTTGACCACGATCCCCCACAAGGGCGCGGCCTCGGGGACCGGCTCGAGCTGCTCGCCGATTCCCCGTGCCACCGCGGTGCCGCCGTGCAGGCAAAACGGCACGTCCGCGCCCACCTGCAAGCCGATGCGGGCCAGCGCAGCGTGGTCCAAACCAAGTCCCCACAAGGCGTTGGCCCCGACCAAGGCCGCCGCGGCATCCGCGCTCCCACCGCCCAAGCCTGCCGCGACGGGGATGCGCTTGTGGATCCGGATTTCCAAGCCGCCCGGATCCTCTCGTCCCGGCGGCAGCGCCGCCCGGAGAGCCTCCACCGCCCGCACCGCCAGGTTCGTTTCGTCGGTCGGAACGCCGGGAACCGCGCAATGCACAATCGTGCCGCCGGCGCTCGGGACGAGCTCCACGCAGTCGGTGAGGTCGATGGCCTGCATGACGCTCTCAATCAGATGATATCCGTCCGGGCGGCGGCCGTTGACCGCCAGGGTCAAATTGAGTTTGGCGGGCGCCTCAACGGACAGCAAGACGTCAACTACTCCCGCCCCGAGACCAGATCCCGCAGCCACCGGAACGTGCGGACAAAGAAGTTGGCACGTCCCATGTCCGCGGCCGCGATGGCCGCCACGCGGCCGACTTCCTCATCGCCCACATAAGCGACGATCTCGCCGACCACTTCGTCCACGGCCACAGGTGCCGACAGGTTGTCCCGCGGAATGACCCGGTACGTAACGCGGTTGACGTCGGCGCGGTGAAGGAATGCGTGCAGGTCTTCCCCCGCCCGGACCGGCAACTGTTCCTGGACGCCGTCGGGTAGCCGCACGCTCCCGACCGACTGTCCCTTGGGCAGCACCACGTACCAGCCGAAGTTGTTGAAGCCGTAGTCCAAGATTCGCGCCGACTGGGAGACGCGCGCCTCATCGCTCTCCGCGCGCATCACCACGGAGATCAAGCGCACGCCGTTGCGCTGGGCGGTGGCCACGAGGTTGTAGCCGGCCGCTTCGGTCCAACCGGTCTTGAGCCCGTCGGCACCGGGATAACGCAAGATCAGGCGGTTGGTGTTGATCAGGTCGAACCGCGGCCTGTTCCCCACCGCCTCCCGGAGCGTCTCCTGCCAAGTGGAGGTCAGCTCCAGGACCTGCGGGTACTTCGTGATCAGCGTGCGAGCCAGAGTGGCCACGTCCCGGGCGGTGGTCAGATTGGGCTCAGCCCCCGCCGGGACTGGTAGGCCATCGGCATTGACATAGCGGGTGCTGGTCATCCCCAGCTCCCGGGCTTTCGCGTTCATGGCCGCCACAAAGGCAGGCTCGCTGCCGGCCAAATGCTCGGCCACCGCCACGGAGGCGTCGTTGGCCGACTGGATGGCAATGGCTTTAAGCATTTGCAGCAGCGTGAAGCTCTCGCCGGGGGCGAGCATGGCCGTGGAACCGCCCACGCTGGCCGCGTACGGGCTTGCCACGACCCGGTCGTTCCACGTGGCGATGCCGTTCTCGACCGCCTCATAGACCAGCAGCATGGTCATGAGCTTCGCGAGGCTGGCCGGCTCGGTTTGCATCTCGGGGTTCTTGGCCCAGAGGATCCGCCCTGTGCTGGCCTCCATGAGCAAGCCGATCTCGGCGGGAATGTCAAACGCCAGCTGGGCCATGGCCGGCCCGCTGTTACCGAGCAACAAGAGCACTATCAGCACTAGGGAGAAACCGACACACGCGCGCTTGACCACGGTCACAGCCTCCGCATCCCCTTGGATCCTCTAGCGAATTCCGCACCTCGTACTGATCTCCTGCCGCTGCAGTATGGAGATTGCTGCATACAATGCCCAGTGCGGATGCGCCGTCGCCATGCCCTGATCGGACGCCCCGCCGCCTGGAGGTGCCTTGCAGTGCATGGGGGGATGTGGCAGCAACGGCTCACGCTGCGGCCCGGCGCCCGGGGACCGGCCGTGCGGGCGCTGCGCTGGCGCCTGAGTTCCCTGGGCTGGACGGCAAACAGCGGCAACGGGTTTGACATGGAGCTCGCAGCGGCGGTGCGGGACTTCCAGGAGTCTTGCGGCCTCGAGCCCGACGGGATTGTCGGACCGGCCACCTGGCAAGCGCTGTATGCCCAGCCCGGCTGGACGCCCGCGGCAGGCGCGCCTGAGATTCTTGCCCGCCGGGCCGGCCCCGCAC
>LZRQ01000227.1 GCA_002159155.1 Firmicutes bacterium ZCTH02-B6 | reverse complement strand
GCTGGGAGCGATCGCGTTTTTGACCATCGGTGGAAAAGCGGCCGAGAAAGGCTTCGCTGTGCGGGCTTCCACGTCCGTCCTCCTGCTGGCCGGCAAAGGCATCCATTACCTCAACCGGATCCTGCCGCTGGCCCGCTCAAGGGGCGGGAAACGCCCGCGGCGGTAAAGAAGGACAAAAAAAGAGCTGGCAAGTGGCCACGCCCCGGGTAAACATTGTGGCTTAAGGTCCAGCAGGTTTTCCCAACGCCCCTCCGCCGCGTCGCCGCAGCGGCGGTTTCCCCTTTCCGGGCGCTCTGCCGCGTCACCGCATGCAGGGCTGGATTACCACTGAGCACACACCGCAATCCCCGGGACGCTTCCCAGCGGGAACAGCCTAGGAGTTTTCCTCGGCAGCGCCCGGCGCTCCCTAGCCTCTTTTGCAGGACGGGTTTCAAGCGGCACCGACACCGCCGCCGTGGCCTTTGGCGACGACGCTGAACCCGCTCTCCCACTCGCCCCGCTCAAGGCAGGCTACGCTGCGCCCAACACAGTGCGCCCGCCAAGGACGCCCGCACCGAGTTGCAGGTTCTTCCCAAGCCGTAAGAATGCCCGGGAGCAGGGTTGTTATTGGCGCGTCCGGTCTTCCCACGCACTTGGGTCTCCGCGGGGGTAGGGTCAACGCCTGCATGCCATTGCAGATCGCCCCACTCCCTTAACCCCCAGCAGCAACCCCCGACTGGGCGTCGGCAGCCACCACCAGGGACTTCATCGATGTGCCCTCACCGGATTTTTAGGCCCGGCTTCAGGAACGCGGGGCTGACTAGGATACTGCGCCACTTGCCCGCTGCGACTATCATTATAGCATACGGGACGAGCCGTCACAATCTTCTCGTCAACTCTGCCCCGGGACCGCCCCGTCGACCCTGCCGTCTGCCAGGTCCGGCGAGCTCACCGGTCCCGGGATCCTAGCCAGCGCACCAAGTCCGCAAGAACCTGGCCGCGCTCGTTTAAAGGCGCGACCGCGGCGCATGCCCGCTCGATAGCCTCCTGAGCCATTGCTCGCGCCCGCTCCAGCCCGTATAGGGCAGGGTACGTGGCTTTGTGGCGCTCCTGGTCCTGCCCCGCCCGTTTGCCCATGGCAGCCGTATCGCCGACGACGTCCAAGATGTCGTCGGTGATCTGAAAAGCCAGGCCGAGCTCCTCGCCGTAGCGGGTCAAGGCGGCAAGCACCTCCTGGGAGGCACCCCCGACCATCGCCCCGGAGCGGACGCTCGCGCGAAACAGCGCCCCCGTCTTGCGGGCGTGGATGCGTCGGAGCTCCTCGCCGCTCAGCTGTTTTGCGCGGCCCTCAGCCTCCAAGTCTGCCACCTGGCCGCCGACCAATCCGGCCGTGCCCGCAGCGGCGGCCACCTCCTCGATGATGGCCAGTGCCGTCGGCGCCGCCGCGCCGCTTAAAAGCGGCAGGCGCCCCAAGACCAAAAAGGCGTACGTCAATAGTGCGTCGCCCGCGAGGACCGCCATCGCCTCGCCAAAGACCTTGTGGCAGCTGGGTTTCCCCCGTCGCAGGTCCGCATCGTCCATGCAAGGCAGGTCATCATGGATGAGGGAGTAGGCGTGGATCATCTCCAGCGCCGCCGCCACCGGCAATGCCCGCTCTGGGTCCCCACCTGCCGCGGCGCACGCGCTCACGGCCAACACGCCCCGCAGCCGCTTACCCCCGCCGAGGGTGCTGTACCGCATGGCGCGATGAATGATGGGCGGCGCCGCGTGTTCCGCAGGCAGCAGTTGATCGAGGGTCGCCTCAACCCGGGCGGCCCAATGCTCCATGTACTGGACGGCATTCATTGACCTTCGTCCTCGCTCGTCTCCCGGCGCTCGGGCGCCGCCGTGAACTCGTGCTCCAACAGTTCCCCGCCCGGTCCCTCCACGAGCACGCGGATCCGAGCTTCGGCCCTGTCGAGTTGTGCGCGGCAAAGGCGGGCCAAGGCGACGCCTTCCTCAAAGAGGCGCAACGATTCCTCCAACCCCGCGTCGCCTGTTTCGATGCGGGACACGATCTCTTCAAGGCGCGCGAGCGCCTGTTCAAACGTCATCTCCGTGGCCGCCGGCGGGGCTTGCGGTTCCGCGGCGCCTGGAACCCGCTGCAGTTGGCCCTTCATGGTTTCAATCCCTCCCCTGCGGTGGCGACGGCGGGCACCACTTGCTCCACGCGGCCCCAAACTTCCGCGTCCTGCACGCGGATGGTGAGCGGGGTGCCCGGTTGGACCTGGCGTCCTGAACGCACCACTTCACCCGTATCTTGCCTGCGGCAGATGGCGAATCCTCTCGCGAGGGTGGCCAGGGGGCTCAAGGCGTCCAACTTGCCTGCCAGAAACGCCAGCTGCCGCTCGTGCGCGGCGATCCGCTGCTGGACAGCGCGGGCGGCGGCCAAGAGCACGTCGTCCACCCGCTGGCGGCGCTGGGCGATAAGGTCCCAGGGCCGGCTCAACGCGGGCCGGCGGGACAGGAGATCCAGCCTGACGCGGCCTGCTTCCAGCCGCCGGCGCACACCCGCCTCCAGGCGCACGAGGAATGACCCGATGGTGTGCCGCAAGACATGGGCCTCGGGCACTGCCATCTCGGCAGCGGCGGACGGCGTGGGGGCACGCTTGTCCGCGACGAAGTCGGCGATGGTGAAGTCGGTTTCGTGGCCGACGGCCGAGATGACCGGGATCCGGGACCGGGCGATCGCCCATGCCACCCGCTCGTCGTTAAAGGTCCAGAGTTCTTCGAGGCTTCCCCCGCCTCGCCCGACGATGAGGACGTCCACGTCGGGGCAGCGGTTGATGAGCTCGATGGCCCGCACCACGCTTTCGGGGCCTTCGTCTCCCTGCACAATGGCCGGCGCGATCAGGACCGGCATCTCCGGAAACCGGCGCCTGATGACGCTCAAAATGTCACGCAAAGCCGCTCCGTGCAACGAGGTGACGACCCCGACGCGCCGGGGCAGCAGAGGAAGCGGACGCTTGCGGGCCGGATCAAACAACCCCTGGGCGGCCAGTTTCTGCTTGAGCTGCTCAAAGGCTAGCGCCAGCTCGCCTTGCCCGGCGGGCACGAGGGCCCGCACATAGAGCTGGTAATCCCCCGCCGCCTCGTAAACGCTGATGTCTCCCTGGGCGATAACGGTCATGCCGTCCTCGGGCCGGAAACGCAACCGCATATTGTCGCTGCGAAACATGACGCAGCGCAGCCGGCTGTGCGCGTCCTTGAGGGTGAAGTACATGTGGCCCGAACCGTGGTGCTTAAAGTTGGAGATCTCGCCGCGGACCGCCACGCCCACCAGGCGCGGATCGCTTGTCAGCCGCTCCCTAATAATGCGGGTGACCTGCTGGACGGTAAGGACCTGCTGTTCGAATAGCAGCTGCTGCCCTTCCAAACTTGCCAACCCCTTGCTGGCAGAGGGGGACGACCCGCTGCGCCAACGGCTCCCCGTGCCACCCAACGGCTATACCCCCATGCCTTCGCGGGCGGCCATCACCGCAGCCAAGGCGACCCCCACCGCATTGTCGACGCTATAGCGCGGCGCGGCGAAACAGGACGGCACCCCTGCCGCGGCCAACGTCTCCTCGAGGCGTGCCCTGACGCGCGCGTTGGCCAGCACGCCCCCGGCGCCCAGGAACAGCGGGGTCGTCAGGGCACCCGGCGTCTTGGCTATCAGCTTTGCCAGGCTCTCCGCCACACACTCCTGCACGGCCGCCGCCAAGTCGGCGGGACTGGCGCCTTTTTCCAGGGCACGCAAGGCCGCGGTCGTTGGCCCTGAAAAGCTGACCCGACCGGGGCCAGCGGACACCGGCAACCGCATCGCCTGGGGGTCGCCACCCGCCGCCAGCCGCTCGAGATGAGGGCCGGCCGGAAACGGTAGTCCCAAGGCCACCCCGACTCGGTCGATGAACTGCCCGGCATTGAGATCCTCGGTCCCGCCCAACCGCACCACGCGCCACCGTCCCGCACCGGCGTATTCGGCGCGCAGCAGCTCCGTCGTCCCGCCTGATAGGTGCAGCGCTACCAGAGAACCGGCGTCCAGTCGCCCTGTCGACCAGAGCCCTGCCCACACGTGGCCTTCCTGGTGGGAAACCGGCACAAAGGGCACCCCCAAGGCGGCGGCCACCGACCGGGCAACGGTTTCACCGGCCTTGAAGACGGGCATGTATGACCCGGACACCGGACGCGGCGCGGTGCTGGCGGCCACGGCCGCGATGGCTGCCGGCCGTTGGCCCAGGACGCGCTCCATCAGCGCCGGCAAGTTGCGCACGTGCTGGAAGACAGCCTCCGATTGGCGCAAGCCGCGGGAGCCTGGGGCAACGGTCAGGACAATGCGCTCATCTGCCAGGAGCATCCCGTCCAGCGTGAGAAGCGCAACCGACGTGGTGTAGGCGCTGGTGTCGATGCCAAGGGCTGCTTGGGGAAGAGTCATTGCTCGATGGACGCCCGGGCGCGCACGATCTCGCCCAAAATGCCGTTGACGAATTTGCCGGAGTCCGCGTCCCCGTAGCGCTTGGCCAACTCCACGGCTTCGTTGACCGCGACGCTGTCGGGGATGTCGTCCCGGTGCAGGATTTCAAAGAGGGCCATGCGGAGGATGTTGCGGTCGATGGTGGCCATCCGGTCGATGGTCCACCCGACCGCCTGGCGCGCGATAATCCGGTCAGCCTCGTCCAAATGGGCGAGGGTACCCACTACCAGCTCGCGTGCGAACTGTGCATCACGGGGCGGAAGGTCCGCCTCCGCCAGCAGGTCATCCAGTACCCGCTCCGGCTTGACCTTGCCCAGATCAACCGCAAACAAAGTCTTTAGGGCCACTTCCCTGGCCAGCCTACGCCTCACCCAAGCTCCTCCCCAGAGCACGCGGATCCGACGGACACGGCGCCCTTATCTCCGGCGCCGCGTGAAGCGTTCGTAGATCTCGTCCCAGCCTTCGCGATCCAGCAC
>LZRQ01000226.1 GCA_002159155.1 Firmicutes bacterium ZCTH02-B6 | reverse complement strand
CCCTGAACACCATTTGCGCGTAGCGGGCCGTCTGGTCCCAGCCGCCGCCCGGGCTCGCGGGCGCCATGATGCGCAAGGAATTAGGTACCGCGCTCTGCGCGAACGCCGGCGCGATGAGCCCCAACACCATAACGAGGGTGGCCGACAAGGCGACGCCGGTCGCTGCCAAACGCCGCTTGGACAAAAACATGGCGAGTCACCTCCGTGCAAATCCAAGACGCCTGCCCCGGGCAGGGAAGAAGACACATGGCAGGATAATTCTTGTGTACACACACAATTCCTGCCTAAACTGACTGTGAAATTAAGCTAAACCAAAGAGGGAAATACGAAGGAAAACGCTACTTGCAAATCCTTTGAGAGATGAGTCTGAGTGAAGCGGGGCGCGGCAGGCACCCGACCGCAGCCTGGATCAAGCGGCGCGGGTCAGTAAATGAATTCGCGGATGTCGTAGCGGGCGGCGTTCACACCCAGGGACCGCACCTGGCGCGCGAGGCGCTGCAGCTCGGCTTCGATCTCCGCCTCGCCCATGGGGGTGAGCTGCGCTTCCGCTCGCCGTGCGGCGTATGCGGATCCCGGGTGTTCGACGAAAGGAGAGAGGTAGACCAAGTCGCCGGGCCCGAGGGGCATGCGGGAAATGGCTTCGACGGTCGCCTCGGCGTGGGGTTCTCGGTACTCCGCACCGCCTACGCCTACCATGGCGACTAGGCCCACCTGCACGCCGGCCTGCTTGAGGTCGGACACAAAGGAGATGAGCTCCTCCCGCGACCCCGGCTTGTTGAGAAAACGCAGAAGCTCATCGTGTCCCGTCTCCATGCCGATGTACACCCGCTGCAGGCCTAACTCCGCCAGGCGCCGCCAGCCGGCAACGGAGCGCCGCTCGCCGGTGTAGAGGTCGATGAAGCTGTAGATCGCGTGGCCGGGAAAGGCCTCCTTGGCGGTGGCGAACATGGCCTCGAGGCGCGCCTGGGACAAGGCCAACGCATTGCCGTCCGCGAGGAAAATTCCTTTGCGCATCAGCGCCCCGCGTCCCAGGAACTCCCGGACGGCCTCCACGTGCGCGGCGAACTCCTCGGGCGACTTGGCCCGGAACGGCCGGTCCTGGTAGAAGCTGCAAAAGGTGCAGCGGTTCCACGTGCAGCCTTGTGTGGCTTGCAGGACGATGCTCATGTACTGGTCCGGCGGCAGGATGGAGATGGGCACATATACCCGGTGAAACCGATCTTCTTCCGCCAGCAGCCGCTCCGGCGTCCAGCGGAGGATCTCGGTTTCGAGGCGCTCCCGCACGTCCCTGCTGGCATAGGCCACGCACTGGGCGGCCAGCTCGTACACCTCCGCGAACACCTGCGCGGCTTCTTGCCGCGTTAGCCACCGGCGTTGCCGCGGCGGGCGGTGGCCACCGACGGCATCGTGCCCACCTGCACGGCCGGTGGGAACGGCAGGGTCGTGACCGCCAGCGGCGCCAGAGGCGGTGGCGGCCTCGGAGGGGGCATGCCAGCGGGCCTGCAACGAGGAATCCAGCGCCCGGCGGTAGGTGAGGCCGTCGCGGTAATACGCGTACAGCCTGCCCTCCCGGTCAAAGGACGCGACCTTCTCCCGATCGGGGCTTACAGTGGTGAAGCCAGGTTTAGCGAGGGCGAACAGTTCCATGGCGGCTCCTTCTCGATGGTTTCTGCAGGTCCCGCGGGCGCCGGGTAAGGGGCGCGCGTGGCGATGGTGCACGATGCCCGGACTCTCGCAGCTCGACGGCTACGATCCAGGTTCGTCTTCGCCGCCCGCACTCTCGCCGCCGCGTCCAAAGGGCCACCGGAGCTTGATGCCGCGCACCTTTTCCGCGCCAGCACTGGCCACCTGCTGAGCGCCCTGTTTGATCTGCTCCACCCCGCGGCCAACGGTATCGACCACGGCGGTCGCGGCGGTCTTCGTCGAATCCACCAAAGTCTTGGCCGCCGCCCGCTTCAGGAGGTCAAAGACGGTTTCCGCGCCCTTTTGCACCACCGATGGTGTCATGAGAATGGCCTCGGCAAACGCCGCCTTGCGCAGCGCGTTGGGCTCCGGCATGGTCAGGCTGCCGCAGTAGCGTTTGGCGATGACGCCGACCCGGAGGGTGCCGTACGCGTTGGCGCTGCCCGACAACACCGCCTGCGTGAAGATGATGGATGCCGTCTGCATGCCCGGCACCGCGCTCAACGTCGACGGCATTACGGCGGACAGGAGGGGCTGCAGCATCTCCGACGCGTCCATCTCCTCCAACTGCCGCGACAACAGGGATGCCATGGCCACGTTAGCGTACAAGGCGGCCAGCTCCCGCGCGGTGGGCCGCTGGTTGTAGATACGGGCGATCTGCCATATCATGCGGGACTGGGCCGCCAGCACCGCGATGGCGTCGAGACTCCCGTTTTGGGAAACCGCGGTCATGAGAAACACCTGCAGCGCCGTGCTGCGGGTCACCTCGTCGGCTCGCTTGCCCAGTTCTTCCAGGGCCCTTTGGAGATCGGCCTCGGTCTCCAAGGGTATCCCATGGACGTAAGGGTTGCGCCTCAGGCGAGCCTTCAACGCCTCAAGGTAGCGGGTGTACTCCGGGCTGTCTTTGCTGGCCGGCGGGCGCAAGGGCTTGGGCAAGCGGACGTACTGAAACCCGATGTACAGCCCCGTCCCGGCGTAGGCGGCCACCAGCGTCCACAAGACGACGGTGCCCAATAGCGGCGACAGGCGGTCGGCCAAGGTCACCACCTGCGCCGTCTGATTGACCACAAACACGACAAACAGCACCAGGGCGACACCGGCCATCACCCGGGCGAGAGAGGTTAACGAACCGGCCATGCCCCATACCCCCTTGCCGCGTCAAGCCTTACCTGGGCGGCCCTGCGCCAGGCCCGTGCCTTTGCCGTTCGCACTGGCGCGCGCAAATCCCTGCGCATCGCCGGTGAGCAGGTCTACCGCGTCTTCACCGGCGCCGGGCGTCCATGGTCGTCCACGCCATAGACAAGGCGGCGGCGCTTATCTTTAGCTTACGGGAATTTCCCGCACCGTGGCGAAGAAGGACGGTGAGCACCCCGTGTTTCGCACGACGGACGGAAAGGGGACGATGCCGTGATTGAGCGCCTCACTGCCGCCCAAGTGCGGGCGGTTCAGGATCCGGCAGAGCTCCCGTGCCGCATCAGCGATGAGATGCCGCCACTTGAAGGCATCATCGGCCAGGACAGGGCGATGCGCGCGCTGGCCTTTGGCCTCGGCATCCAGCAGGCTGGTTATCACATCTACGTGTCGGGCATTCCCGGTACCGGCAAGACGACGGCGGTGCTCTCGTACCTGGAAGAGGTGGCCCGCACGCTGCCGCCGGCCTCCGACTGGTGCTACGTGCACGACCCTAAAGACTCGTACCGTCCGCTGGCACTGGAGCTGCCGGCCGGGCGCGGCCCTGAACTGGCCAGGGACGTGCAGAGCATGGTGCGCGGCGCGGCCCGGGAAATCCGAGCCGCCTTTGAGAGCGACGAGTACACCGCCCGGCGAGAGCAGGTGACCGGCGCCCTCCAGCGAGGGCGGGCCGAGATTTTGCGCCAGGTGGAGACGCGGGCCAACGAAGCGGGCTTCCTGCTGCAAGTCACTCCCGTGGGGCTCTTTCTCGTCCCCATGCGCAACGGCCGGCCATTGGCCGATGAAGAAATCCAGGCGCTGCCGCCGGCCGTCCGCAGCGAGTTGGATCGCCGGCGCGCGGCCCTGCACGCGGAGATGCGGGCGGCTCTCAAACAGACCCGGGCCCTGGAGCGGGAAGCCCGGGAAAGGCTGGAACAGTTGGACCGGGAAGTGGTCCAGTTTGCCATCAGCGGCGTGGTCGAGGACCTGACGGAAAAGTGGGCGGCGTTTCCGCGCGTCGTCGCCTACCTGGAATCGCTGCGGGACGACATCACCGCCAACCTGCACCTGTTCCTCGAAGCCACCGATGAGGACGGCGACGGCCCCAAGGCCGCCCGGCAGCTGGCGTTGCGCAAGTACCAGGTCAACGTGCTGGTGCACAACGATCCCAGCAACGGCGCGCCCGTGGTCATCGAGCAGAACCCGACCTACAACAACCTGGTCGGCCGCATCGAGCGGGAGATGCGCCAGGGGGCGCTCATCACCGATTTCACCAACATCAAGCCCGGCGCGTTGCACCTGGCCAACGGCGGGTTTTTGGTGCTGCCGGCCGAAGAGGTGCTGCGCAACCCTAACGCCTGGGACGGCCTCAAGCGGGCGTTGCGCAACGGGCACATCGACATCGAGGACTTGTCGGACCGCTGGGGCTTTGTCACCGCCAAGAGCCTGCGGCCGCAGCCAATCCCGATCAACCTCAAAGTCGTGCTCATCGGGAGCCTGTGGCTGTACCAGTTGCTCACCGTCTACGACGAGGATTTCCCCGAGCTGTTTAAGGTCCAGGCGGACTTCGACACCGTCATGGACCGCAACTACGACAGCATCTGCAGGTACCTGACCTTCATCGCGGATGTTTGCCGCAAGTACAACCTCTTGGCGCTGGACGCTACGGGCCTTGCCAAAATGGTGGAGGTCGGCAGCCGGCTGGCCGACGACCAGACCAAGCTGAGCACCAAGTTTGGCGCGGTCGTGAGCATCTTGCAAGAAGCCGATTATTGGGCGAGGCAAGCGGGCGCAGCCACCGTCAGCGGCGAGCACGTGCGCCAGGCGGTGGAGGAGCGGGTGTACCGCAGCAGCCTGATCTATGACCGCATCCGGGAAGCGATCACCCGGGGCATCCTGCAGGTGGACGTGACGGGCCAGCGCACGGGTCAAGTCAACGGACTGGCGGTAACGGCCATCGGCGAGTTTGCCTTTGGGCGCCCGGCGCGCATCACCGCGACCGTTGGCGTCGGCCGTGAAGGGGTCATTGACATCGAGCGGGAGGCGCGCCTCGGCGGCCGCATCCACACAAAGGGCGTGCTCATTTTGGGCGGGTACTTGACCTACCGCTTTG
>LZRQ01000225.1 GCA_002159155.1 Firmicutes bacterium ZCTH02-B6 | reverse complement strand
CTCTTCCGCTGTGGGGAAGTACCACGGGTTCAAGTCGTCGAAGGAAAGCCCCCTCGCCGCGAGCTCCGCCCGCAGGGCGGCGACGACCGTGCCCACGTTGCCGCGGCCGCCAAATTCGCCCACGAAGCGGCCCCCGGGCTTAAGCGCCCGCCATACCCCGGCGATGACCTGGTCAGGGCGGTTCATCCAGTGCAGCGCGGCGTTGCTGAAGACCGCGTCAAATTCTTGGTCGAAGGCAAGGGTATGCCCGTCCATCAGGACCGCCGGCACGCCGCGGCTTTGCGCCGCCGCCACCATGGAGGGGCTGGCATCGACCCCAAGGACGTCGCACCCCATGTCCAGCAGTCGCCTGGTCAGCACCCCGTCGCCGCAGCCCAGATCGAGAATGCGTTCGCCGGGTTTCGGATCCAAAAGAGCCAGCACCGGCGCGCCCAGTTCCGGCACAAACCGGGCGTGGCGAGCGTAAGCTTGCGGATCCCAGGCTTGTCCCACCGCCGCTACCTCCCCCGCGGGCACTGCGATCGCTTGGCCACCGGGTTTCGCCCTCAGGCCGTCAGTGCCTTCAGGATATCATTTCCAGCGGCCGGTCGCCAACCGCGAAGGAGGGGAAGATACAACGGGAGGCCGCGGCGTTTCCTGCCGCCGCCACAGGGCCAGGAACCGCGCCGGACGGCGGCGAATACAGGCGCGCCGGCAGCGGCCGGCCTGCATGACGGCTGGGGAGGCGAGGGAAACATGACGGAAGCCCATACCGGTGCACAGGTAGCCACCCTGGGGGGCGGCTGCTTTTGGTGCCTGGAAGCCGTGTTTGAACAACTGCGGGGCGTGCTGCGGGTGCAGCCTGGGTACTCCGGCGGGCACGTGCCGCACCCGACCTATGAGCAGGTGTGCACGGGCACCACGGGCCATGCGGAAGTGGTGCAAGTCACCTTCGATCCCGAAGTGATCACGTACCCGGAGCTGTTGGAGGTCTTCTTTGCCATCCACGACCCCACGACCCCCGACCGGCAAGGGGAAGACGTGGGACCCCAGTACCGCTCCATCATTCTCTATCACGACGAGGGACAGCGGCAGGCGGCCTTGGAGATGATCCGCACGCTGGAAGCGTCCCGCCGCTGGCCGGACCCCATCGTGACCCAGGTCGTGCCTTTTGAGGCTTTTTATCCGGCGGAGGACTACCATCGCGAGTATTTCCGGCGCAACCCCAACCAGGGTTATTGCCGACTGGTCATCGGGCCCAAGGTGGTCAAGTTCCGGCAGCAGTTTGCCCACAAGCTCAAAGAGTAACCGTCGGAGCCAAGGCCGACTGCGGCCCCCAGGGCAGCGCTCCCGTCCGCCCCAGAGCCGCCGTCCACCACAGAGCCACCGCGAACCGGAGGCTTGCGGCTGGCCCGCGGCCGTCCGGCAAGGAAACTGGGGCTCTACCGGCGTAGTCTGTGGGGCGGGAGCGATTGCCTATGCGCCGGCCAACCAAGACATCGGCTTTCGGATCGTCCAAGCGAGAAAGCCACGACGCGTCCGCGTTTTACCAGCGCAGCCTTTACGGCGGCGGCGGGCTCGT
Source organism: Firmicutes bacterium ZCTH02-B6 (assembly GCA_002159155.1). Classification (GTDB taxonomy): domain Bacteria; phylum Bacillota; class Limnochordia; order Limnochordales; family ZCTH02-B6; genus ZCTH02-B6. The sequence continues at coordinate 3,410 of LZRQ01000225.1, read as the reverse complement.
GGACCTGTTTGATCCTTGGCGCGCCCACGGGACGTCCGGGCGCGGGCCGTCCGCCAACGGACTATCGGCCAACGGCTCCATCGGCCGGTCCGTGCCACCCATGCCCCTTGAGCAGTGGGCCGACCGGATCTACTGCCACACGGCGGAGGACATGCGCCATGTGCCGGACGGTTCCGTCGCCCTCGCCTTCACCTCACCGCCGTACAACGCGGGCAAAGAGTACGACGAGGACCTCGATCTCGGCGCGTACCTGGACCTCATCACGCGGGTAGCGTTGGAAGTTTACCGGGTGCTCCGGCCCGGCGGGCGGTACGTGGTCAACATTGCGAATCTCGGCCGCAAGCCGTATATCCCCCTCCACGCCTACTTCTACGCCCGCCACATGGCCGTCGGCTTCTTGCCCGCGGGCGAGATCATCTGGCAAAAGGGTAAAAGTATGAGCGGCAGCTGCGCCTGGGGCAGCTGGCTCTCCGCCAAGGCGCCCCGGCTGCGGGACGTCCACGAATACCTGCTCGTCTTTGTCAAGGACTCCTTTGGCCGGCCCGACAAGGGCGAGAGCGACATCGAGCGGGACGAGTTCTTGGCGGCCACCTTGTCGGTTTGGGAGATCCCGCCGGAATCCGCCCGCCGGGTGGGACACCCGGCGCCGTTTCCTGTGGAGCTCGCCGAGCGCGTCATCCGGCTCTACAGCTACGTCGGCGACGTGGTCCTCGACCCGTTCAACGGCTCGGGCTCCACGTGCGTCGCGGCGGCTCGGACCGGGCGGCACTACGTAGGCTACGACATCTCGGAAGAATACTGCCGGCTCGCCGAAGCACGACTGGCCCAGCTGGCCGCCGCGAATACCGCCCGGCAGGAGCCGGAGCGCGGCGGGCGGCAGGAGGGTTGACCGTGCAGCGCTGCGGCTGGGTCACCCGCGACCCCGACTACATTGCCTACCACGACCAGGAATGGGGCGTGCCGGTCTTTGACGACCGGCTGCTGTTTGAGTTTCTTGTACTCGAGGGTGCGCAGGCAGGCCTGAGCTGGCTGACAATCCTCAAAAAGCGGGCGGCGTACCGGCGTGCCTTCGCCGGTTTCGTCCCTGAGCAGGTGGCCGCCTTTGACGACACCCGGATCGCGGCGCTGCTGTCGGATCCCGGCACCGGCATCGTGCGCAACCGCCGCAAAATTGAAGGCGCGGTGCAAAACGCCCGCGCCTTTCTCAAGGTGCAAGAGGAATTTGGGTCATTTGCCGCCTACATCTGGCGCTTTGTGGACGGCGCACCGCGGCAAAACGCGTGGCGCCGCCAGGAGGATGTGCCCGCGCAGACGCCCGAGTCGGAAGCGATGAGCCGGGATCTTTACCGGCGCGGCTTCCGCTTTGTGGGCCCCACCATCTGCTACGCCTACATGCAGGCGGTGGGCATGGTCAACGACCACCTGGTGACGTGTTTCCGGCATGCCGAGGTGGCCGGCCTCGCCTGCCGCCTACCCAGCCGCCTGTCCAGCCTCCCGCCCGGACCGCCGCCCGCTTGAGCCGCCCGCCCGGCGCGGGAGCAGTGCGGAGACGCGGCTGGCCATGGAGAGCCGTCAGCCTGCGCGAGCCGCCGTCGCCTGGGACCGGGACCGCTCGGCGGCCATGACGCCAGAGAATACCAGTGCGACGCCGATCAGGTTGCTGATGGGGATAGCGCCCTCGATGCCGAGCCGGCTGGTCAGCGAGCCGCCCAGGATAAAGACGAGCGCCCCGAGGAAGATCTGGCGGTTGTAGACGAGCTTGAACCGCATCCACGAATAAAGGGCCCCCAACAGCATCACGGTGCCGCCGACGGCGGAGAGCAGCACGCTCCACGGCCTGCGGGCCGACACGGGCAAGATGTCGGCCGCCGAAGATCCGACGCCCGCCGAGGCCAGCGCCTCCACGTTGATCTCCGCACCGGCGACGGCCACCAGAAACGCCACCGCCACCAGCACCGTGGCCACGGCGTAGATGTGCCCGACGACCGGGCGCTGCCGAGTCATGAGGTACACCGTGCCGGCGCCCAGCATGCCGGGCAGCGCGACGCCCGCGAAGTAGTAGAGTTTGTACACACCAGGAGACCAGCCGAACGCACCGCCGTAAAACTCGCCAAAGGTGGCCAGTACGAACATGATCAGCCCGGTCGACCACATCAACTGGTGCCAGCGCCGGCGCGCGAGGTATTGCTTGAGCAGCACCCCGGCGAAGACCGCACCGATGATGCATGACACCAGCGGGATAAGCCACGTCACTGCCCGCCCACGCTCCTGACCTGCCGGGCCGCCGCTTGTCAACGGATGACCGTGCCGCGGCGGCCGCGGCGGATAATGATTATCGCTTACCGCTTTCAGTTTAGCTTCGGTGCGATGGCTTGTCCAACAACATGCGACAAGGCTCGCCCTTCAAAACCCCAGCCAGCGCGGCTATTCCCCCAGCAAGGACAAAACCTCGCGGGTCTTTTCCTCAAGCAGCGCCCGGTCGCCCCGCGTTTCCACGTTGAGCCGCACCAGGGGCTCGGTGTTGGATTTGCGCACGTTAAAGCGCCACCGGTCAAACTCCATGCTCAGCCCGTCGATGTGATCGACGTGGACGGCCTCGCCGGAATAGTGCGCCTCGAGGCGCGCCAGGGCCGCCTCGGGGTCCTGCAGGCGCCGGTTGATCTCGCCGCTGCACGGAAACTTCTTGATGCGCTCCGCGACCAGTTGGGACAAGGGCGCTCCGCTTTCCGACAACAGCTGCGCGATGAGAAGCCACGGGATCATGCCGCTGTCGCAGTAGCTGAAGTCCCGGAAGTAGTGGTGCGCCGACATCTCCCCGCCGTAGGCGGCGTCCACTTCCCGCATCTTTTCCTTGATGAAGGCGTGCCCGGTCTTCCACACGAAAGGCCGGCCGCCCATGGACTGCACGATGTCGACGGTGTTCCACACCAGGCGCGGGTCGTGCATGATGGTCGCGCCCGGGTGCTTGCGCAGCACGGCCTGGGCCAACAGACCGACGATGTAGTAACCCTCGATGAACTCGCCCCGCTCGTCAAACAAGAAGCACCGGTCAAAGTCGCCGTCCCAGGCGACGCCAAAATCGGCCCCGCTTTCCCGCACCAGGTCCGCGGTGGCGGCGCGGTTTTCGGGCAAAAGCGGGTTGGGCACGCCGTTGGGGAAGGTGCCGTCCGGTTCGGCAAAGCGCGTGACCAACCTGAAGGGCAGGCGCGGCGCCAAGCGCTCCAAGACAGGCCCCGCGCAGCCGTTGCCGGGGTTGCAGGCGACGCGGAAAGGCTTGAGCTTTTCCACGTCCACATAGCTCAGCAAGTGCTCCACGTAGTCGTCCATGACGTCCTTTTGGGTGCGCTTGCCCCTGACCGCCGCCGGCGCGAAAGACCCGCCGCGGGCGTGAGCCTCGATCTCCTTGAGCC
>LZRQ01000224.1 GCA_002159155.1 Firmicutes bacterium ZCTH02-B6 | reverse complement strand
CCGTTCCGCCGGACGGCACCGTTGACATGCTCATCATCAACGAAGTGGAAGCCGAGGAGATGACGGGGCTCAAGGTGCAAAGTCCTGAGGACGCCGCGGAGGCGGCGCTGCGGCTCTTGCCCAGGCTTCGGCAGGGGGGCCATGTGGTCGTCACTTTGGGCGAACAGGGAGCGGTGGCGGTGAGCGACGGAGACGAGACGCCCCTTTACATCCCCGCCAAGAAGGTCCGGCCGGTGGACACCACCGGCGCCGGCGACACGTTTGCCGGGGCCCTTGTTACCCAGCTCTGCGCCGGGCGTTCCATGGCTGAAGCCCTGCGCTTTGCCACGGCGGCCGCCGCCATCACCGTCACGCGGCCCGGCGCCCAGTCGTCGTTTCCGCGGCGCGTGGAGGTCGAGGCGGCGCTGGGCGACGCCCCGAATCCAGTGCCGCTAATGCGAAAGGGGTGAGGCCCGATGGGCTCGCCGCCTGTTGAGAACAACATCTTGCTGCGCATGGTAGGGATCTCCAAGGCGTTTCCCGGCGTGGTCGCCTTAGACGGCGTCGACTTTGAGGTGCGCGCCGGGGAAGTGCACGCGCTGCTGGGAGAAAACGGTGCGGGCAAGTCCACGCTGGTCAAGATCATGACCGGTGTCTATGAAAAGGACGCGGGGGACATTTACGTGCGGGGCCGCAAGGTCGACATCCGCAGCCCCCTGGACGCCCAGCGCCTCGGGATCCGCATCATCCACCAGGAGTTCACCCTCATCAACGACCTGTCGGTAGCCGAAAACATCTTCCTTGACGCCATGGGCGGCCGCATGTTTGGCTGGGTGCCTTGCCGGCGCATGCGGGCCGAGTCCCGGGAGCTACTCAGGCGCCTGGGCCTGCACCATGTGTCCGTTGATACACCGGTACGGGATTTGAGCGTGGCGGAGCAGCAGATCGTCGAGATCGCCCGCGCCTTGCGGGAGGAAGCGGCCGTCATCATCATGGATGAACCCACAGCCGCCCTGACCGATGCAGAAGTGGAGCGGCTCATGGACATCATCCGCCAGCTGCGGGCGGGCGGCACCGGCATCGTGTACATCTCCCACAAGCTGGACGAGATCATGGCCATCGCGGACCGGGCCACGGTACTGCGGGACGGGCGGCTGGTGGGCACCAATCCCATGGGGGAGCTCACCCGGGAAGAGATGGTGCGGATGATGGTGGGCCGTCCGCTGACCAAGCTGTACGTGCGCAATCACCGCCCGGGCCGCGAGGTGGCCCTGGAAGTGCGGGATATGTCGGTGCCTGGCCGGGTGCACGGGGCGTCGCTGGTCGCCCACAAAGGCGAAGTCGTGGGCATCACGGGGCTCATGGGCGCCGGCCAGTCCGAGTTGGTGCGGGCCATCTTTGGCGCGGTGCCGCGCACCGGCGGCGAGATCAAGCTTCATGGCCGCTCTGTCGATATCCGTTCGCCTCAGGACGCCATCCGCCACGGCATCGCGCTGGTAACGGAAAACCGCAAGGAAGAGGGGCTCGTCCTGATTTTGTCGGTGGTCGCCAATTCGAGCTTGGCGGCGCTGGACAAGGTCTCCCGCTTCGGTTTCGTGGATGTGGCCGAGGAACGGCGCCAGGCGGCGGATTACGTGGAGCGGCTGGCCATCAAGACGCCCAGCCTGGACCAGGAAGTGGACAGTCTCTCGGGCGGCAACCAGCAAAAGGTGGTGCTATCCAAGTGGCTGGCTACCGAAGCGGACGTGATCGTCATGGCGGAGCCGACGCGAGGCATCGACGTGGGCGCCAAGGCCGAGGTTTACGCGCTCATCGATGAGCTGGCGGGGCAGGGCAAGACCATCCTCTTGGTTTCGTCGGAGCTGCCCGAGGTCATCAACCTGAGCGACCGCATTTACGTCATGCACGAAGGACGCATCGTGGCCGAACTGGACGCGGCTACAACCAGCCAGGAGGAGATCGGGCATTACGCCACGGGGGGAACTTACCATGAGTCTGCTTAAACCGCAAGCCGTCAGCGCACCCCGGCAGTGGATACGCCGCTACGGCATGCTCCTGGTGCTCTTGGCCATGATGGTGCTGGCTTCGCTTTTGAGCGACCGGTTTTTGACGTCCAACAACTTGATGAACGTTACCCGGCAGGTGGCCATCAACGCCATCCTGGCTGCCGGCATGACCGTCGTCATTTTGTCGGGCGGGATCGATCTTTCGGTCGGTTCGGTGTTGGCGTTGACCGGTGCCGTCGGGGCCGGCATGATGGCCGCCGGCGGCAACTGGCTGGTGGCGGTTTTGGCGATGCTTGGCCTCGGGACGCTGCTTGGGGTCGTCAACGGGTTCTTCGTCGCCTACGGGCAGCTGCCCCCGTTCATCGTCACGTTGGCCATGATGGCTTTTGCCCGGGGCGCCACCCTGGTTTACACCAACGGGCGGCCCATTACGGTGCTCAACAACGCGTTTCAGTGGTTTGGTCACGGCAGCGTCGGCCCGGTGCCGGCGCCGGTGGCCATTATGATCATCGTGTACCTCGCGTTTTACATCTTCCTGAACCGCGCCACGCTGGGGCGGCTCATTTACGCTGTAGGCGGCAACGAGCGGGCGGCGCGCATGTCCGGCGTGCGCGTCAACTTCATCAAAGTGCTCGTGTACGCCATGAGTGGTTTCACGGCGGGGCTCGCGGGCATCGTGATGACGTCGCGGCTGTTTTCCGCCCAACCGACGGCCGGAGCGTCGTATGAACTGGACGCCATCGCCGCCGTCATCCTTGGCGGCACCAGCTTATCGGGCGGGCGCGGTTCGGTTACGGGCACCATCATCGGCGCATTCATCATCGGCATCTTGGGCAACGTGCTCAACCTGCTCAACGTGTCGTCGTTCTACCAAGACGTGGCCAAAGGTGTCGTCATCTTGGTGGCAGTGCTCCTCGATCGCCTCATCCACGCAGGCGGCAAGGGTGCCCTGCGAAAGGGGGTGGCATCCCGCGCACAGCAGGCGTAGCGGCAGGGAGGCATTGCGTTGTCACACCGGTTGAGTGGCGTGTTGGGACAGGAAGGTAAGAAAACCTGCCTTAAGGAGGCCATCGAATTGACTCGCATCCGTATTTTGCTGGTCCTCAGTGCGTTGCTGCTGGCGTTTGCCACGGCGGTCCCGGTTTCGGCCCAGACCATCGGCTTGGCCATCTCGACGCAGTCGAATCCGTTCTTTGTGGACCTCAGGGAAGGCGCTGAAGCGAAGGCTGCGGAGCTCGGCGTGCAGCTGCGCGTCGTGGATGCCCAGGATGACTCGGCCCGTATGCTGGCCGGCATCGAGGACCTTATCGCAGCCGGCGTTGACGTGATTTTGATCAACCCGACCGACTCCGCGGCGGTCATCCCGGGCGTGCTGGCCGCGAACCGCGCCGGCATCCCCGTGATCACCGTTGACCGCGCGGCGGACGGTGGGCAGGTCGTGGCCCACATCGCGTCCGACAACGTGCTGGGTGGGCGGATGGCCGCGGAACTCGTCGTTGCCAAGTCGGGCGGCCAGGCCAAGGTCGTGGAGCTCGAAGGCATCCCGGGCACCACGGCGGCTCGCGAGCGCGGCCAGGGCTTTAACGAGGTCATCGGCCAGTACCCGGGCATCGTTGTGGTCGCTCGCCAGGAAGCCGGGTTTGACCGGGCCCGCGGCCTGACGGTCATGGAGAACATCCTCCAGGCCCAGCCGGAGATCGACTTCGTCTTTGCCCACAACGACGAGATGGCGCTGGGTGCGCTGGTCGCCATCGAGGCCGCCGGCCGGGCCGATAAGATCCAGATCATCGGCTTCGACGCCACTGACGACGCGGTGCGGGCCGTCCGCGAGGGCCGCATGCTGGCCACCGTGGCCCAGCAGCCGCGCCTGATGGGCGCTCTGGGTGTTGAGACCGCGGTCAAGGTGCTGCGCGGCGAAACCGTGGATGGGTTTATCCCGGTGCCGCTGTCGCTGGTGACCAACGACTAACGACCGACGGACGGAGAAACGTACGGCGGTGGGCCGGTGCTCCGGAGCGGGGCGCCGGCCCGCCTGTCAGCGTAAGGAAGGAGCCGCATCATGAAGAAAATTGGGATTTTGAACTCGCAACTGTCGCGCATCATCGCGTCCATGGGCCATGGCGACATGCTGGTCATCGGCGACGCAGGGCTGCCGGTGCCGCCCGGGGTGGAAACGGTTGACCTTGCGCTTGTGCAAGGAATCCCCGGGTTTCTACAGACCCTTGAGGCCGTCCTCCGGGAGCTTCAGGTGCAGGAGGCCATCATCGGCCAAGAGATGGCGGAGGTGTCGCCCGGGATGTATGAGCGGTTCACGGCCATGTGGCCCAAGGATGTGCCGGTGCGGGCCGTGCCCCATGTTCAATTCAAGAATATTACCAAGCAGGCAAAGGCCGTGGTGCGCACGGGTGAGTTCACGCCGTACAGCAACATAATCCTCGTCGCAGGCGTCTTGTTTTAGCCTAAAGATCACGGCAATCCCAACCTCGGATACTCCTCGCGACTAGTAAGGCGGCGCAGAGACGCGTATAGCCACACACCGAGCGCACAACTCCGGCCGGCTGCACACCTCTTCAAACCGCCAACTGCTCCCCAGCTGCGGCTGCAGCCAGGCGCTGATCGAAGGTCAACAGGCGTACTTCGTGCAGCTCCTGTTGGATCGTCTTGGCGAGGGCGAGATGCCACAGGTCGGCGCCGCGCAAGGGCCAACGGCTCGCAAGCTGCTCGAGGAACTGCCAGTCCGGGTGCATGTAGACACGCCGCCACGGGCCGAGCGCAAAGGCCTCCCGCGCGGCGGCAACCAACACCGGGGCTAGCACGCCTTCCCGCTCGATCCGGGCAATGACAGCGTGGACTTCGGCCGCTGCCAGGCTTGAAAGAAGGTGTATGCCCTCCGTCCGGGCCAGGTTCCATGCGGTTTCGCTGTGTTGGTCCTTGAACAATGCCGAGAGCACGGCGGAAGCGTCCCAGTAAAGGACCAGGCTCATCGCCTACGATC